>JAGXSR010000053.1 GCA_018333405.1 Dethiobacter sp.
TGGGCTTCAGGATAAAGAGAGCGAGGGCCGGTGCCAGTCCGGGGAGGACCAGGCCCGTTTGCCAGTAAATCAGGCCGGCCAAGGCCAGGAAAAGGAGGGCGGCATAGGTGACCAGCATGGCCGCCAAGCCGAAGTATTTGCCAAGAAGCAGGTCACGGCGTGTAAGGGGCCGGGCCGCCAGGGGATAAAGGGTGCCGTTCTCGATTTCTCCCGCGATACTCCCCACGGCAGCCAGGATGGCCAGGCCGGATACCAGAAAGCCGGCGAGGTAGATCCCCATGCTAAATAGAGTGATAACCTCCATCATTTCAAAAAAATCGGCGGTGGCGGGGTCGGTGCTGTGCGTTATGTCTCCCACAGTAAAGTGCAGTCCTGAACCATACAGGATGAGGAAGGCCAAGGTGAGAAGGCCGACCAATAGAACGACTTTCTTGCGCCAAGCCTCCCGGAAGGTAAAGAGAGCCATCAGCCACATTCCAATTCACCCTCCTTTACCAGGTGGACGAAGATGTCTTCCAGAGAATTGTGGCCGGGTGTCACTTCATAGATGCGGCAGCCTCCGGCCACCAGCCGGCTCACCAGAGCAGCGATCTCCTTGCGGCCGTTTAAAGCAAGGGTGAGCCGGTCACCTTCCAGTTGCAGATCGGGGTGACTCCGGCGCAGTTCCAATGCCAGTTCTCCGGTCAGGCCGTCCAGCCTGATGGCGACCGTTACCGGGCCGGCTTGCAGTTCCTCCGGCCGGCCGTCGGCCACCACTGTGCCGCGGTTGATGATGGCCACGCGGTCGCAGACCTGCTCCACCTCGCTCAACAGGTGGCTGTTTAAAAAGATGGTCTTGCCGGCCCCCCTGAGTGTTAGGAGAATCTCCCGCACCTGGCGACGCCCTAAAGGATCCAGAGCCGAGGTGGGCTCGTCCAGGAAGACCACCCGCGGGTCGCCCACTAAGGCGGTGGCTAGACCTAAGCGCTGCTGCATCCCTTTGCTGTAATTGGCTACAGGTTTTTGGCCCTCCCCGGCTAGCCCCACCAGTTCCAGGACTTCATGTGCGCGCCGTTTGGCGGTCCTGCCTTCCAGACCTGCCAAACGGGCGTGAAAGGTTACAAGTTCTTCTCCCTTAAGCCAGCCGTGCAGGCGGAAGTTCTCTGGTAAAAACCCTACCTGGCAGCGGCCTCTGATGTCCTGGGGGGCGTAGCCGGCCACCTTAGCCTCTCCGGCCGTGGGATACACCAATCCCAGCAGAATCTTCACCAAGGTGCTTTTACCGGCGCCGTTAGGGCCGAGGAAGCCGAAGATCTGCCCCTCCTCCACAGAGAGGCAGATGTCCCGGCAGGCTGCCTGCCGGCCGTACACTTTGGTCAGATTGCGGACTTCTATAATGACCACTATCTGACCTCCACTGCTGCCAGCAAGGCTTCTTCCAGGGGCAGGCCGCTGATGGCCCGCCAGCTGTCACCCTGGCGCCAGGCCAGGATCACGTCGCCTCCGTCGTCTGCACCGTCAATGAAGTAGACACCCTGGTTGCCGTTGACCATGGCTTCCCCTGCCAGCAAATACCTTTGACCCACAATCTCCGGGATGGGCAGGGTATGCCGCCAGTCTTCAATGGCCGCCAGTTGCCGGCGGAAATTCTCGGGCAAGAACGGCAACTTCACCAGAGCCTGACGCAGGGAGGCCAGATCGACGTCCTGAGGAACTTCAATAGTCAGGTCGCGGGCGGCGTAAAGGGCGAAACCTTGACCCGTTTGGCCGTATTGGGCCCGGAGAAGGGGTGGGATGTTGATAGTGATGGACTGACCCACCAGGGCAGGCGGCAACAGCACGGTACTGTGTCTTCTCAAGTAACTGTTGAGACTTTCCACATCGGGGGTAAAGGTAATCGTTGGTGGTTGCTCAACGATAATCTCCCTCCTTTCTAGTCCGGCCATAGTGGCGGGCAGGTTAAGTTTCAGCCCGCTTAATTCCTCCACCTGGGCGGGATCGACTTCCACCCATTGATAATCTTGCTCGACCCGCACCCGGCCGAAATTCCGAATATCCACCTCGCCCCCCTGGCTGTCAATACCGTCAAAAAGTTCAGCCAGTTGGGCCATATCTTCGGGGGTGACCTCCACCACCTGGATCCTTTCCATGCGGAAGATATTCAGGAACTGGGCGGCCAGGCTGCGTCCCGGCGCCCAGCTTAAGAAGAGAGCCAGGGCCAGGACGGAGGCGGCCGCGCCGGCAAACCATTTGTAACGCTGAAACATGTTGACGAACCTCCTTGTATTAGTTGTTTTAGTAAGGGGCTGGCCGCTGCAGGGCAGATGAAGCCTGCGGGGCGTCTGCACCGGACGTTCCGTGGCCGCCGTTTCACGCCGGTAAGGCGCTAAAGCGGTGGTCGTGCTGCCGGCAAGTATTTCCAGGCTATGCAGCCGTTCCCGGCAGACAGCACAGCCCGCCAGGTGGCCCGCCACCCGGACCGACGTATCCATATCCAGTTCACCGTCAAGATAGGTTTGAAGAAGGCCCTCTTCGGGACACACGGTCGCCACTCCCTTCTGATTCGTTGTACAAACCGGCAAACTGCCGACGTGCCCGGGCCAGGATGGTGCCCACCGAATGCTTATCTACCGCGATGACTGATGCAATCTCGGCATAACTATAGCCGTCATTTTTTAACAGCAGGCAGACGCGGTCCCGTGGCGGCATCTTCGACAGGCATTGGTGGACCAGCCGAGCCTCCTGACTGCGCATGACCGCCTCCTCCAGGGGAATGACACCGATTTCCTCCCGGCATTGACCTTCCTCGCGGCAACGGCGCCGTTCTTCGCCGCGCAGGTGGTTGTAGGCCAAATTGGTGGCCACCCGCAACAGCCAACCGCTCAAGTTGTTTTTTTCACGTGGCGGCCTGTGGTGCAGCTTGAGGAAGGCTTCCTGGGTAAGGTCTTCGGCCGCCGCCCGCTCTCCGAGAAGGTAGTAAAGCCGCCGGTATACCTGGGTATAGTAGCTTTGAAACAAGGCCTCGAATTCATCCGGCGTGATGACCATTCCTCCCTTGCAACTCCTGCTATAACTATAACACCGGCAAAGGGGATTTTGTGACAAGACTTGTGCCGTTAAGCCTGAAATTTACCTGTTTCCAGTACAAATATATCGATCTGTTCATCTAATACTTTATGCTACTTACCACCTGCAGATATATCAGTCACCTTTTCGATAGTGCCGGCAGAAGATTGAGAGCTGCCATTGAAATATTCAGATCAATAACAGATTCTCGTAGTCTAAGAAGGCAGCCAAGTTAACTGAGAGATAAAATTATACCTCAAATTAAGGGCTGTCCCTTTACCACATTCCTGCCTGCGCCTGCATAGTATGTATTACAATCAGTATTCGGCAAAGGGATGGTTGTACATGAATAACAGGAATAAACTCAGTAAAATGTGCCGGCGAAATTTAATGAAAAAACCGAATGTAATTGGTGTCGGGATGGGATGCCGGCATAAGAACGGTCAAATGACAGACGTCCCGGCGATAGTGGTGTTGGTTTCGAAAAAAATACCGAGGGAGGATTTGCACTTAAATGCTGTCGTGCCGCGCTCTGTACGGGGAAATATTGTGGATGTGATAGAAATAGGCGAAGTCAGGCTGCTTGGTCAAGAAGTGGGGCAATTTGAGGAAAATTCTGCAGCTGCAGGGAGTCGCCTCCGCCGTTACCGTCCCGCGCCCGGCGGCGTAAGCGTCGGACACTTCAAAATTTCCGCAGGCACGTTGGGTGCGGCGGTAAAAGAAAAAGGCGGCGGCCGGCGCTTAATCCTCTCCAACAACCATGTGTTGGCAAATACTTCTGCGGGAAATGATGGGCGGTCGGCGATAGGAGACGCAGTGCTGCAACCCGGCGCCTATGATGGCGGAACGGCAAACACGGATACTTTTGCGCTTTTAAAACGGTTTGTTCCGCTCAAGCGCACTCTTCAACGCTCGCCCTGCGCCATAGCCGGCAGATGGGAGAAGATGGCGAACCAAGCTCTGCATCTTTTTGCGCCGCACTACCGGATTAACCTGCAAAAAGTGTACGCTCGGGGCAATCTGGTTGATGCCGCCGTGGCTGCTCCGCTTAACGATGCTGATCTGGCGGATGAGATTTTAGGGCTGGGCCGGGTGAACAGAATTGCCGATGCAACCGTAGGGCAAATTATTCGTTTCAGCGGCCGGACCAGTGGTCTGGTTCAAGGTAACATCATTGCAGAGGATGTTAGCCTGTTTATAACTATGGATTCAGGCGAACAGCTGTATTTTGTGGATCAGCTGATCGCAAGCGCAGTGTGCCGTCCCGGGGACAGCGGTTCCCTGCTGGTAGATATTCAGAACCAGGCGGTGGGCCTTCTGTTTGCCGGTTCAGACAAAGTCAGTGTGTGCAACCGTATTGACCACGTGTGCCGGCTGCTCGAGATAGAGTTCTAGATCCTGGATTCTCAATTGCTCGCGTAAGGAAACCATTCATTGGCTAGAGGATCTGTTGAGTAAAATATAGAAATAATAACTCAATACTGATCTTGGTGGGCACTGGTGAGGCAGAGATCCACTACTAAAGAAAGAGGATGATCAATCGTGAGTATTGATTTTCATCAGTTGGTATTATCCCGCCGATCGATTAGAAAATTTATGAGTCAGGCGGTATCAAATGAAGATCTGGTTTTAATCCTGGAAGCAGCCAGGCTGGCGCCGTCGGGAACAAACCGGCAACCCTGGCGGTTTGTCCTGCTGACAGAGGCGCCGGACCGTGAAAAAATTGCCGGGGCGGTGATCCAGCCGTTTGTCATAGAGGCGCCGGCCGTATTTGTTTGCTGTATAGATAAGGGTGCGTTTACTCGCGGTTTAGTTGAGCAGCGCTTGAGTGAACTAGTGGATGCCGGTGCGGTATCCCGGGAAGCGGCCGGGATTATTTATAGACGAAAGATGCCGGACAAGGTAGAAGACGTGGTCATACCCGGCTTCGCCTATCTGGATTTAGGGATCGCTATTGAACACATGGTCTTGCAGGCCACGGCCTTGGGTTTGGGCAGCTGCTGGGTCCGCCTGTTTAATCCGGATCAGGTCCATGAGTCGTTGAGCTTGTCTCCCGAAATGGAAGTGGTGGCGCTGCTGCCGGTTGGTTACCCTGCGGAAACCCCTCTGCCGCGGCCTCGTTTCTCTTCCGCTCAGATACTTCTGAAAGCCGGTAGCACGATACTATAATAATTAATTTTCATTCTCCTGCGCTCGCTTGAGCCATATTTTTGTCCCGGGATCGGTTGATCACACTTGAAGCAATACATTTTAGACGGATATAAAACGGCGCAGCCGAGAGAGGCAAGTTTAAGGAGGACACTGTGGAAAAGGGAGATAAAACGAGCAGGCGAACCGTCCTCGTGGTGGACGATGAGCCGGATCTGGTCAAGCTTCTGGCCTTTAACCTTGAAAAAGAAGGGTACATTGTTCATGTTGCCTCTTCCGGCGCGGATGCGGTTGCTGCTGCCCTGCAATCTCCTCCGGACTTAATGATTTTGGATGTGATGCTTCCGGAGTTGGACGGGCTGGAAGTATGCCGCCGCCTCAGGGCATTTGAGCAGACTGCGTCGATACCCATCCTGATGCTCTCGGCCCGCAGAGAAGAGCTGGATAAGGTGCTGGGCCTGGAAATGGGAGCGGACGATTATGTGGTTAAGCCGTTCAGTGTGCGCGAGCTGGTAGCCCGGGTGCGGGCAATGCTGCGCCGTCAGGAGCGGCTGCTCGGCTCTGTGCCGGAACAGGACCCGGCCCTGATCTCCGGTGATCTTGCTCTCTACCCTGAACGCCATCAGGCTTTTGTCCGGAATACTCCGTGTTCACTGACTTTAAAAGAGTTTTCCCTGCTTCATTTACTAATGGCTAACGCCGGCAAAGTGATGACCCGGGAGATTTTGCTGGAGAAAGTATGGGGTTACGAGGCGGATATCGATACCAGAACCGTGGATGTGCATATCCGCTTTCTTAGACAGAAGATTGAAGAAGATCCGGCTGTCCCTGTATATATTGAAACTGTCCGGGGCGTAGGTTACCGGTTTGCCAAGCGGGGATAAAGCGCCTTGTTCACCCGATCCAGACATTCTTGATCAGATGAAATACTTCGCTTCGTATTTAGTGAGGAGGCGGACGGTTTGTTTACGGGGATTCGCTGGCGGCTGATCTCACGTTACACTGCAGTCATCTCTGTGGCAATTTTAACTGCAGGCATTTCATTTATCTATTTTCTGAACAGCTTCTACCTGGAGAGTATGCAGAAAGATCTGCTTATCCAGGCCTCGTTAATCTCCAGGCTGTTATCGGAAGTATACACCCGCGAAGGGTCATCGGCGAGTCTGGATCAATTATGCAAAGATTTGGGCCGGCAGCTGGGGCTCAATATTACGCTGGTTGCCCCCGACGGAACAGTGATTGGTGATTCAAAAGAAAACCCGGCCCTGATGAAAAACCATCTCAGCCTGCCGGAAATCCAGGAAGCGCTTCGTGTTGGAAAAGGCACGGTTATGCGGAAAAATGATGACTTGAACGAAGAAATATTTTATACCGCTGTGCTGATTGACAACGATCGATCAGCCGGCGGCATGCAAAGCAGTCTGAGCGGTTTTATCAGGCTGGCGGCGCCCTTGTCTGAGCTCAGTACTGCCGTATCCAGAATACAATTATTTACCTTTATCGCTTTAGTTGTATCCACAATGGCCGCTCTGTTGGTAGGGATGGTTTTGTCTGTTCGTATTACCGGTCCGCTGAAAGATATTTCAGCGGCAGCCCGCTCTATTGCCGCCGGAAATTTCAATCCGTCATTGACTGTAGCCGGCAATGATGAAATGACAGCTCTGGCCCGGACCATACGTGAGATGGGCAGGGCTTTGCAGATAAAGGTGCAGGAGATTCTGCTGGAAAAAAACAAACTTGACGCGGTGATCAGCGCTGCGGACAGCGGCATAGTAATGGTGGATTGCGCTTTCAAAATCGAGTTGATGAACCCGGCGGCGGAGAAAATATTTGTTGTGTCAAAGAAAGAGATAGCCGGATCGTCTGTCCAGGCCGCACTGCGTTATTATTCGTTATTTGAGAATATACAAAAAGTCTGTCAGGACGGTAAACCGTGTAATTTTGAGATGACTCTTTATCATCCACGTTCAATTACACTGCAGGCATCACTTGTTCCGGTAATCGGCCCCGAAGGTGGCGTCAAGGGTGTGCTGGCCCTTTTTCACGATATCACCGCTATGCGCTCCGTGGAGCAGATGCGCTCAGACTTTGTGGCTAATGTTTCCCATGAGCTGCGCACTCCGCTTACCGCGATCAAGGGTTACGCTGAAACAATACTGGATCAGGATCTGACCAGAGAGGAGCAGGCAGACTTTCTAAATATTATTGATCGGGAAGCAGGGCGGCTAGCCCGGTTGGTAGATGCCCTTCTGGACCTGTCTACTATTGAAGGGCTTAAAAGCACTGTAAAAAAAGAAGCGGTAAATCTGATGGAGCTGTGCAAAAGGTCTGTCCATGACCTGGAAGAAGCGCGCTTTAATAAAAACATGGCCCTTAATACTTCATTTCCGCCGAATCCGGTTTATGTTTACGGAAATCCGGATTGGCTGAGGCAGGTGCTGGTGAATGTGCTGGATAATAGCATAAAATACGGTTATTGTGGAGGGACGATTAACCTTGCGGTTAGCCAAACTGAAGAGATGATTACAGTATCTGTATCAGACAGCGGTCCTGGAATTCCGAAGGCAGATTTGCCATATGTGTTCGAGCGCTTCTACCGGGTAGAAAAATCCCGAACCCGTACCAGCGGCGGCACCGGGTTAGGACTGGCTATCGTTAAGCATATTTTGGAAGCTCATGGCTCAGCTTATTCTATTAACAGCATGCCTGGTCACGGCACGATATTTCAATTTACGCTGCCGCGCTATAGGTAGACGTAACCTGGCATGTATCGAAATGCGTTTGTCTGGTTTAACATAGAGTTAACCTGTTTTTATTGTTTATTTAACAATTATAGGCTATCATTAGCGTGGAAATTAAAGCTGACCGGCATATATTTTTTTAGGTGAGAGGAGGGACGGTCTTTCTTTTAAAGACCGGGCATATATGGAGCTGCTATATGATAAACAGCAAACAGGACGGCCGGGTATTATCGCCATTGCCACCGATTTTGCCGGCAGAAAAGAGAGTGAAGTTGTTTCCAACGGCGCCATAAAGGTAAAGGTTGAAAAGATGAATTTTTTTTATGGGCAAAAACAGGCTCTGTTTAATATTAATATTAATGTGGTCGAGAAAAAGGTAACCGCGTTAATCGGCCCGTCGGGATGCGGAAAAACGACCTTCCTGAGAATATTAAACCGCATGAATGATTTAATCAGCCATACCCGTATGGAAGGAAAAGTGCTGCTGGATGGAACAGACATTTTTGATCGCAGCCAGGATGTGGTTGAATTAAGAAAAAGGGTGGGCATGGTATTCCAGCAGCCCAACCCGTTTCCTAAAAGCATATATGACAATGTCGCTTACGGCCCCCGTGTCCACGGAATGAAACAGAAAAGAGCTTTGGATGAAATTGTGGAAAAAAGTTTGCGCGGCGCGGCCTTATGGGAAGAGGTTTCCGATCGCCTTAATAAATCCGCCCTCTCTTTATCCGGCGGTCAACAGCAAAGGCTTTGCATAGCTCGCGTGTTGGCGGTGCAACCGGAGATCCTGCTGATGGATGAGCCGACTTCAGCGATAGACCCCATTGCCACACAACGCATAGAAAATCTGATTCGGCAGCTGTGCGATCATTATACGATAATTATCGTAACGCATAACATGCAACAGGCGGCGCGTATTTCCGACTATACCGGCTTCTTTTTACAGGGCAATCTGGTGGAATACGGCCGAACATCATATATATTCACCAAGCCGGAAGACCAGCGCACCGAAGACTATATTACCGGAAGATTCGGTTGACCTGGATAAACAAGGAGCGATCAGTCAAGATGAGCACTGATTATGAAAAGAAGATGGAGCTGCTACTGGTAAAGCTTCACCAGATGGGAAGCCTTGTTGAGGAATCAATTGCCGGAGCGGTTGAAGCTTTAAAGAAGCAGAACTTGACTTTGGCAGAAAAAGTAATTGCTGAGGACGATTTGGTTGACAGACTGGAGTTGGAAATTGAAGAAAAATGTCTGCAGCTGATCGCCACGCAACAGCCTATGGCCAAGGACCTTCGCCGTGTGGCTACATTATTTAAAATGATTAACGATCTGGAGCGTATGGCTGATTATGCTACGGATATAGGGAAGATCACTTTGCGTATCGGCCATGAACCTTTGATCAAGCCTTTGGTCGATATTCCCCGCATGGCTCTTTTGACCCAAAAGATGGTCAAACAAGCCTTGGATGCGTATGTGCGGGAAGATTTGCAGCTAGCTTTGACTGTGGCTAACGATGACGATGAAGTTGACCAGTTGCACGGACAGATCTTCAGGGAGCTCTTGCTGATCATGATGGAAAACCCGCGTACCATAACCCAGGCTACTCATCTGCTTTTTGTCAGCCGCTGGTTGGAGCGTATTGCCGATCATGCCACCAATATTGCCGAGGAAGTAGTATTCCTGGTGACGGGAGAAAAAAAGCTGCTCAATGAATAAACCTTTTGCTAAACTTGGCACAAGTGATTAGCCGTTAATTGAATTTTTAGCTTGATCTCTGCGCTAAAATATTAACAGGCGGCGACGGCAGAAGCTTAAGGGTAATCTATTTCTCTTAAGTGCACTTGAGTCGGGCAGATTTCCAAGGCGACTCCACGTATTTTCAGCAAATCGTTTAGCCTTAAGTTTGTTTTTATATTCCGGTAGCTGCTCCATAATAGAGATAATTCGCGGGTGGTATTGTGGATATTCCTTGTGGTAAGCAGCAGCGCTATGATTAACCTCTCTTTTTCTGCGGTGCTGATACTCGGGTCCTCCAATATCTCTAACAGCGCCGCCCCGCACAAATTTTCAGTGTCGGCAATTACCCCGGAAGCTCTTCTATCCAGGGAAACATATATCGCATGGTCGATCCCACCGATCAGGTTTAGTATTTCCACGAAGCCGTGGCTGTTTAAGTCAATATAGAAACTGGGCTTAAAGTCGGCGATCTCTGCGGCAAATCTGCTTAAGTCCGCGTATCCGCCGCCCTCTGCCAGCACGCGGCCCAATGGAATTGTGCTTCCGTTATATACAACAGGATAATATCGGTCAATCGTGGTCAGGATTGCGCTTCTGTCCGGAAGAAGCGTGACCATCATGATTATCTTGAGCTTCTTCTCTTCCCATGGCCGCCCCATAAGCAGGAAGTGAACGCTGTCTTTACATAAAGTTTCAGCTTCTCTTTCCGGTTTATCCGGCAGAAAAGTCTCACTCGGCAGGATCTGGATCGGCTCCGGTTTTGTTTCCTCAGGTTTGTAATCCTGCTTTGGCTCAGCTGTTTCAGCCGAACTGTCCCTGTCTTGATGAGCCGGTTTTATACGCTCCGGTATTTGCTCCGGCTTGGTCTCCGGATATCCAGGCTCAGACAGGCCATTATCCGGTAATGTGGGATCAGGCTTGGGCTCAAAAGCCTGGGCTACCCAACCGAGCATAATTACATACAAAACCAGGGCGACTAGCACAGAGGCGCGCCGCATAGCCACACTCCTTTATAATCTGCTGCTTCGTTTTAGTTTCTCACTATATTTTCCGAACATGCGCCTCTTGCGGTTTGCTTTGGCGTGTTATACAGTAGCAGTAAATCTTTATTTCCGGGAAAGAGTGGGTGTTGATGCCTGAAAATCGGGTCAGCCTGGTCAGAACACCGCCTGAACCTTCTCGCCAGGATATTGCCGTCGCTGTCCGGCGGGCTGTGGATTTGTCCGGCGGGCTGCCTGCCCAGATCAAAGCGGGGGCGAGTGTTCTGCTAAAACCAAATCTGGTCGAGGTGCCCCGCACCCGCAAGAGCGGTGCGGTTACCCATCCCCAGCTTTGCCGGGCGGTGGCTGAAATGGTGTTGGAGAGAGGAGCTTTTGTAATCATCGCCGATTCGGCCGGGGTTGGCGCCGATACAGAGGCTGTGATCGAGTATATGGGGTATGGCTGTTTACGCGAAGCGGGTTTTACCGTTCTGGATCTTAAAAAGTCCAAGGTGCGTCGGATTAACGTTCCCGGCGCCATTGTGATGAAACATCTGCGCATATTTGAGCCGGCGCTGGAAGCGGATGCCATCATTAATTTGCCGGTGCTGAAAACTCACGATCAGGTGGAGCTGACTTTGGGTCTGAAAAACTTAAAAGGCTTACTGGACGATAGCAGCAAGATGCAGATGCACAGAAGGGGCGTGGTCACGGGTGTTGTTGAAACGGCGGCCTTCTTCCGCCCTTGCCTGACCGTTGTCGACGGTATCTACTGCCAGGAAGGGGTCGGTCCCGTTTATGGCGACCCGGTGGAGATGGATCTGGTCATCGCCGGCCGCGATATGGTCGCCGTGGACACGGTGGCGGGCCTGATCGCGGGCTATGATCCGCTGGAGGTGCCTATTACCCGGGAAGCAGCCGCCCGG
>JAGXSR010000054.1 GCA_018333405.1 Dethiobacter sp.
GTCAGGTTTTGGCGAAGCCTGGTACTATTAATCCGCATCATCGGTTTAAGGCTGAGGTTGTGGTGTTGAAAAAAGAGGAGGGTGGCCGTCACACGCCGTTTTTCCAGGGTTACCGGCCGCAGTTTTACTTCCGGACCACTGATGTGACCGGGACTATTGATTTGCCGGAAGGTGTGGAGATGGTGATGCCCGGGGACAATATCAATATGGAGATCGACTTGATTACCCCCATCGCCATCGAAGAAGGACTGCGCTTCGCCATTCGCGAAGGCGGCCGCACCGTCGGCGCCGGCGTAGTCACCGGTATCATCAAGTAACAAAAGCTTTAAGCAGAAGATATCTTTAAGCGATGAAGTAAGAGGTTGCCGGTAGTTTGCCGGGTAATTCTTATGGAGCAAGTCTGCTGAAATCAGGCGCCAAGGAGGAGCAAGTTATGGCCAATCAAAAAATTAGGATTCGCTTAAGAGCTTTTGACCATCAGTTGCTGGATCAATCTGCCGGTAAAATTGTGGAGACCGCTCGCCGGACAGGAGCGGAGGTATCAGGTCCTGTGCCGCTGCCCACAGAAAGAAATTTATATACAGTGATTCGGGCGCCGCACAAGTACAAGGATTCGCGGGAGCAATTCGAAATACGCACTCACAAGCGTTTAATTGATATTCTGGAACCTACGCCGAAAACAATTGACGCTTTGATGAGGCTGGATCTTCCTGCTGGTGTCGATATTGAAATTAAGCTGTAGCTAGAGGTTTTAGCGGGAGGTGTAAAATTTTAAGGATGGCTAAAGCATTATTGGCGAAAAAAATTGGAATGACTCAGGTATTTGACGAGCAGGGTCGGGCGATACCGGTGACGGTTCTTCAAGCCGGACCGTGTTATGTCGCGCAGCTTAAAAGTGTGGAAACCGACGGCTACAACAGCATTCAGTTGGCGTTTGTTGAAAAAAAAGAGCAGCGGGTGAACCGGCCCTTGCGTGGGCATTTTAAGCGCGCCGGGATTAAACCTTGTCGCTATCTGAAAGAGTTTAAGGTTGATCGTTCAGACCGGAGTTTTACTCTGGGCCAGGAGCTTAAAGCGGGTATTTTTACTGCCGGCGATAGTGTGGATGTCTGCGCAGTATCGCGGGGCAAAGGGTTCGCCGGCTCGATTAAAAGGTTAGGATTTCACCGCGGCCCTGAGACGCACGGGTCACACTATCACCGCGGCCCAGGCTCTTTAGGTTCCATTGCCGCCAACCGCGTGTTTAAGGGACGCCCTTTGCCTGGCCGGATGGGCCACTCTCAAATTACGGTTCAGAATTTAAGTATTGTCAGGGTGGACAGCGATAAAAATATATTATTGGTCAGTGGTTCAGTTCCCGGGCCCCAGGGCGGCCTGGTAGAAGTTAAAGAATCCATAAAGAAGTAGCGGGAAAGTTCGGTTTTAGAAAGGAGATGCCCTGAATATGCCAAGTTTAACTCTATATAACCGCGATGGGGAACAGGTGGGCGAAATAGAAGTACAAACAGCCCTTTTTGCAGCCCCAATCAAGAAAAGCGCGCTTTACCAAACCACCATTTCTCAGGCCGCCCGCAAGAGGCAAGGCACCTCCGCAGTCCGGGATCGTAGCGAGGTCAGAGGCGGCGGTAACAAACCATGGGCGCAGAAGGGTACCGGTCGCGCTCGTCATGGCAGCACCAGATCCCCAATCTGGGTAGGAGGCGGCTCTGTCTTCGGACCTCATCCCCGGGATTATGGATTTACAGTACCGAAAAAAATACGCCGGGCCGCGTTACGTTCCGCCTTAAGCGCCAAGGTCGGCTTGGGGATGCTTTTGGTGGTAGACGACCTTGGTGTCCAAGAACCGAAAACCAAATCTATGATTCAGCTGCTAAACAAGCTGAAAGTTTTTAAGAGTGCTCTGATTATTACCGCTGAGCCGAATCCAAACGTGATCAAGTCGGCGCGCAATCTGCCCCGGATCAAGACCACTATTGCGCGGCAGTTAAACGTGCTGGATATATTAAGCTATGATTATCTGATTATGACCGGAGAGGCCCTGGGTATAGTACAGGAGGTGTTTGGGGAATGAAGCAAGCTCGGGATGTGATTATCAGCCCGCTGATCAGCGAGAAAACCACCGACCTGATGGAGGAGAATAAGTACACTTTTGTGGTGGACCGCGGAGCCAATAAGATCGAAATAAAGCGTGCTCTGGAAGAAATTTTCGGTGTAAAAGTGAAAGCAGTAAATACGGCCAACTACAAAGGGAAGAAAAAACGCCTGGGGCGCCATCCCGCCGGTTTCCAGCCCCGCTGGAAAAAAGCGGTGATCACTCTGACCGATGACAGCAAATCAATAGAGCTGTTTGAAGGCCGTTAGCGAGGGAGGAAGTAATTATGGCAGTTAAACATTTCAAACCGACTTCGCCGGGGCGACGGTTTCTGACAGTATCGACTTTTGAAGAGATTACTAAGACAGAACCGGAAAAGTCGCTATGCGCGCCATTAAAAAAGAAATCTGGGCGTAACGCCTACGGCCGGATTACCCTTCGTCACCGGGGGGGAGGACATAAGCGCCAGTATCGGTTAATTGACTTTAAACGTAACAAAGATGATATTCCCGCCAAAGTGGCCGGTATTGAGTACGATCCAAATCGCTCGGCTAATGTTGCTCTGTTGCATTATCTTGATGGGGAAAAGCGGTATATTCTCGCCCCTCTGGGACTGCAAGTGGGGCAGACGGTTATATCAGGAGCAAAATCTGAAATCAGACCAGGCAATGCCATGACTCTGCGTCATATTCCTTCAGGAACCTTTGTGCATAATGTTGAGTTGAAAGAGGGCGCCGGCGGACAACTGGCCCGCTCTGCCGGTGCAGCGGCCCAGCTTGTAGCCAAGGAAGGGCGGTTTGGGCACTTAAAGCTCCCTTCAGGTGAAGTGCGCCTGGTTTCTTTAGATTGCCGGGCGACCGTCGGCCAAATAGGCAACCTGGAACATGAAAACCTGACTATCGGGAAAGCGGGACGTAATCGTTGGCTGGGTATAAGACCCACCGTGCGCGGTTCGGTAATGAATCCGGTAGATCATCCCCACGGCGGGGGCGAAGGTAAAGCGCCTATCGGCCGCTCCGGGCCGGTGACACCTTGGGGCAAACCAACTCTCGGTTATAAGACGCGAAAGAAGAAAAAGCAATCCGACCAGCTGATTGTTCGCCGACGGGGCAGCTGACGGAACGCTTAGATAATATCTATGCCGGTTCAGATCGCAAAACAACTATTATTAGTGGCGGTTACTGTCAGAGCGAAGGGAGGTTTCTAAAAGATTGTCCCGTTCATTAAAGAAAGGTCCGTTTATTGATTCAAGTTTATTGGATAAGATCAAGCAGACTAATTATGTTGGGCAGAAAAGAGTGATTAAAACCTGGTCGAGGCGCTCGACTATCTTTCCCGAAATGGTGGGGCACACTATCGCCGTACACGATGGGCGCAGGCATGTGCCGGTTTATATCAGTGAAGATATGGTTGGGCATAAGCTGGGCGAATTTGCCCCGACCCGGACGTTCCGCGGTCACGGGCATCACACCGAGCGCTCTACCGCTTTAAAGTAGAGCTTAAGGAGGTATTATAGATCCAATGGAAGCAAAGGCACATGCCCGCTTTGTCCGTATAGCTCCACGCAAGGCTAGGGCTGTAGTAGACCTGATTAGAAAAAAAGATGTTGATGTTGCACTGAGTATTTTGCGTTATACTCCCAACCGGGCAGCAGCAATAGTGGCTAAAGTGGTTAAATCCGCCGCCGCAAATGCTCAGAATAATTACGATCTTAGCCGGGTCGGGCTGTATGTAGATCAGGCTTTTGTGGATGAGGGACCTACCCAAAAGCGGGTTCAGCCCCGGGCCAGGGGGCGGCGCTATATAATCCGAAAAAGGACCAGTCATATAACCGTGATTGTGAAGGAAAGAAAGGAGGTTTAGATGTGGGACAAAAAGTAAGCCCAATCGGCTTCCGCATCGGTGTCATCCGGGATTGGGATGCGCGCTGGTACTCGGATAAAAACTATACCGATCTGCTTCATGAAGATCTTAAAGTCCGTGATTACTTAGTTAAGAAATTATCCATTACCGGAATATCCCGGGTGGAAATCGAACGGGCTGCAAACAACCTGCGCATCAATATTCACACCGCAAAGCCTGGCATGGTCATTGGCCGTGGAGGGGCCGGAGTTGAAGGTTTGCGCAAAGATCTGGAAAAGCTCACCGGTAAAAAAGTGCACTTAAATATCTTGGAAATCAAGGTACCCGAGCTTGACGCATTTTTGGTTGCCGATAATGTGGCGACGCAGCTTAAGCGGCGGATTGCATTTCGCCGGGCGATGAAGCAGGCTATTTTCCGGTCCATGCGCGCCGGGGCCAAGGGGATCCGAATAGCATGTAAAGGCCGCTTGGGCGGCTCAGAAATGGCTCGTCACGAAAGTTACCTTGAAGGAAAGGTGCCCTTGCAAACACTGCGGGCCGATATTGATTATGGAGTTTCCGAAGCGCATACCACATATGGGCGTATCGGAATAAAGGTATGGATTTATAAAGGAGAAATATTACCGACGAAAGTCACCGGTGGGAAGGGGGAAGACAAGCAGGATGTTAATGCCAAAAAGGGTAAAGTTCCGCCGCCAGCACCGCGGGCGAATGGTCGGTAAGACCAAAGGCGGCGCTGAAATTCAGTTTGGTGAATTCGGGATGCAGGCTTTGGAACCGGCCTGGATTAGCAGCCAGCAAATAGAAGCCGCACGTATTGCCATGACTCGCTATATCAAACGGGGCGGTAAAGTGTGGATCCGCATCTTTCCCGATAAACCGGTAACAGAAAAGCCCGCTGAAACCAGGATGGGTAAGGGTAAAGGTTCTCCGGAATACTGGGTAGCCGTAGTAAAACCGGGGCGGATCATGTTTGAACTGGCAGGAGTGCAGGAAGATGTGGCCAAGGAAGCGTTTCGCCTGGCCGGACATAAGCTGCCTATGAAAACCAGGTTTGTGAAAAGAGTTGAAGCGGGTGGTGTTGCTGAATGAAGGTTCAAGAAATACGTGAGCTTAGCAATCAGGAACTGGAAAATAAAATGAAAGAGCTGAAAGAGGAGCTGTTTAACCTTCGTTTCCAGTTGGCCACCGGGCAGTTAGAAAACATTATGCGCATCAGTGATGTCCGCCGGGGCATTGCCCGGGTTAAAACTGTGATCAGGGAGCGGGCTTTAAGTTAAGCCTCAGACGAAGGGAGGATTCAAGACAGGATGGAAAAAGGTAATTGCAAGGTTCGCACCGGCCGTGTGGTCAGCGATAAGATGGATAAAACCCGCGTAGCGGTTGTGCAGCGGATCACCCGCCACCCGCTGTATGGGAAGACTATACGCCGGACTAAAAAATATAAATTTCATGATGAAAATAATGAATCCAAGGTAGGAGATCTGGTCAATATTGTGGAGACCAGGCCACTGAGCAAAGAGAAGCGGTGGCGTCTGCAGGAAATTTTGGAACGGTCGCGGCTGTAAATTCTCTTCTGAGATTGGCATGAAGCCTGGGGAGGAGAAAGGAGAGGCGAGGATGATTCAACCTGAAACTATTTTGCAAGTGGCAGATAACTCCGGAGCAAAAAAAGTGCTTTGTATCCGGATTATGGGTGGTTCACAGCGTAAAACCGGGAAAATCGGCGATGTGATTATCGCTTCGGTCAAGGAAGCCACCCCTGGGGGAGTAGTAAAAAAAGGGGATGTGGTCAGAGCGGTGATCGTGCGGACTAAAAGTATTTATAACCGCAAAGACGGCTCACATATTCACTTTGATGACAACGCGGCAGTGATTATAAACGATCAAAACAACCCCCGCGGTACCCGTATATTTGGCCCTGTAGCCCGGGAATTGCGAGAAAAAGAGTTTATGAAGATAATATCCCTGGCCCCTGAGGTGATCTAGAAGGCCGGAGGGAGGTGGCGTAATAAATGACGCAAAAAAAGTTGAATGTCCGTAAAGGAGATAAAGTCGTGCTTCTTTCCGGCAAGGACAAAGGGAAAAAAGGGAAAGTCATTTCCGCTATGCCGGCGGAAGGCCGGATCAAAGTGGAAGGAATTAATATGATCAAAAAACATGTCAAGCCTACTTCCAAGGTAACCCAAGGTGGGATACGAAGCATGGAAGGAGCTCTGGCCTGTTCAAAGGTAATGATTGTCTGCCCGGCTTGCAGTAAACCGACAAGAGTCGGCAAAAAGGTTTTAGCTGACGGACGTCGGTTGCGCTCCTGCAAGAAGTGCGGAGAAGCGCTGGATAAGTAAGGAGGGTCGAGTGTAAACATGTCACGTCTTAAAGTTAAGTATGAACAAGAAATCAGGCCTGCCCTTGTGGAGCGTTTTAATTACAACAATGTATACCAGGCGCCTCGTATTGAGAAAGTAGTGATCAATATGGGTATAGGTGAGGGGAAAGACAACCCGAAGATTCTGGATGCCGCAGTAAAGGATTTGGCCGAAATAACCGGACAAAAAGCGGTGATTACCAAAGCGCGTATATCGGTAGCCAGCTTTAAGCTGCGCGAAGGTATGTCTGTCGGCTGTAAGGTTACTTTGCGTGGTGTGCGCATGTATGATTTTTTGGACCGGCTGTTTAACGTAGCCCTGCCCAGAGTCAGGGATTTCAGGGGGATCTCGCCCCGCTCTTTTGACGGGCGCGGAAATTTTTCTCTAGGTCTTAAAGAGCAGCTGATATTTCCGGAAATCGACTATAGCAAAGTGGAGAAGATCTTGGGTATGGATATCGTTATTGTTACCACCTCAAAGAATGATGAGGAAGCAAGAGAGCTGTTAACTTTGATGGGCATGCCTTTCCGGGCAGCGTAGCCGGATAAGCGATCTTTTAAGCGTTAAGGAGGAACAGGATGGCCAAGAAATCTTTAATTGCCAAGGCGAAGCGTAGTCCTAAGTTCAGTGTGCGCCTTTATCACCGGTGCCGTCTTTGCGGTCGTCCCCGGGCGTACTTGCGTAAGTTTGGAATGTGCCGCCTCTGCTTTCGCCGTCTGGCCAATGAGGGCAAAATACCCGGCGTGAAGAAAGCCAGCTGGTAGATGGTGAAAGGAAGAAAGGAGGTTTATGACTGATGATCACTGATCCGATTGCCGATATGCTTACCCGGATCCGTAACGCCAACACAGTGCGTCACAGCACGGTGCAAATCCCTGCCTCAAATATGAAGCGGGCAATAGCCCAAATATTAAAGCAGGAAGGATTTATTAAGGACTATGAACTGATCCGGGATCAAAAGCAGGGTATTATCCGTGTCCACTTGAAGTTTGGGCAGAACAACCAGCGTATTATTACCGGGTTGAAACGTATCAGCAAACCCGGTCTGAGGGTATACGCAAAAAAAGATGATCTCCCTAAGGTGCTGGGAGGCTTAGGTATCGCCATAATTTCCACCTCACAAGGTATGATGACTGACCGGGAGGCTAGGAAAGGCGGTTATGGCGGGGAAGTGGTTTGCTATATCTGGTAGCGAGTGTGAGGAGGTATAACAGAAAATGTCTCGAACCGGCAGAAAAGCGATTATTGTGCCGCAGGGTGTCCAGGTGCTGCTGGAGGGAAATATTATTTTTGTAAAAGGCCCCAAAGGGCAACTCAGCCGTGAATTGCCCCCGGAAATCATTATTGAACAAGAAGAAGACCGGATATCAGTCAAGCGTCCGACAGATAGCCCAAGGCACCGTGCGTTACACGGGTTGACCCGTACCTTGATCTATAACATGGTTGTGGGTGTGACCGACGGCTACAGTCGTGTCCTGGAGTTGTATGGTGTCGGATACCGGGCTACAAAACAGGGGAACAACCTGGTATTGAATATCGGTTTCTCTCACCCGGTAGTTTTTGAACCGGATCCAAACTTGGAGATTGAGGTTCCCAGCAATACCAGGATTGTGGTCAAGGGGATCGATAAGCAGCAGGTGGGTAATTATGCCGCAGTTGTGCGACGGATTTACCCGCCCGAGCCATACAAAGGGAAAGGTATCCGTTATGAAAATGAAAAGGTCCGCCGTAAAGTAGGTAAATCGGGTAAGTAGCAGCCGGGAGGTAAATTCAGGATGATTAACAAGCAGTCACGCAATGAAGTCAGGAAGCGACGCCACCGGCGGGTCCGCAGAAAGGTCAGCGGTACGGCGGCCCGACCTCGTTTAAATGTTTTTCGGAGCAGCCGGCATATCTATGCCCAAATTATTGATGATCAAAACGGCCGGACAGTTGTTGCCGCCTCCAGTCTTGATTCGGGTTTAAAGGAAGAAACAGCTCAGGGCGCTACCCGGGAGGCGGCTAAAAAGGTGGGCGCCGCGTTGGCCCGGCGTGCTCTGGATAAAGGTGTTCGGGAAGTAGTGTTCGATCGCGGCGGATATATATTCCATGGCCGGGTAAAAGCGCTGGCTGACGGAGCTCGTGAACAAGGATTAATATTCTAGAAAGGGGGGGCGCAAAGGTGCCGAATATAGAACCGTCCCAGGAGCTGGAAGAAAAAGTAGTTAAAGTGAACCGGGTAGCAAAGGTGGTAAAGGGAGGGCGCCGCTTCAGTTTCAGTGCTCTGGTGGTTGTCGGCGATCGGAACGGAGTGGTCGGCGCGGGCCTGGGTAAAGCCGGAGAAGTGCCGGAGGCCATTCGCAAAGGGGTCGAGGATGCCAAGAAAAATATGATCCGCGTAGCTCTGGTCGGGTCTACCATCCCTCATCCTGTAATCGGATGTTTCGGTGCAGGAAAGGTTATGATGAAGCCGGCATCGGAGGGGACCGGCGTAATAGCCGGCGGTCCGGTGCGAGCGGTCCTGGAACTATCCGGAATCAGGGATATTTTGACCAAATCGCTTGGTTCATCCAATGCTAAAAATATGATTAACGCTACGATTGCCGGGTTGAAATCGATGAAAAGAGCGGAAGAGGTCAGCGCCATTCGTGGCGTTGGTATAGATCAGCTGCTGGGATAAGGAGATATTCAAGATGGCCAATAAACTTTTAATTACACTGGTTCGCAGTCCCGTTTCCTGCCGGCCCAAACAGCGTCGCACATTGCGTGCCTTGGGGTTAAATAAAATCGGCCGGACCGTAGAAAAAAGTGATCTGCCGGAAATTCGGGGCATGATCAGGGTAGTTGATTTCCTGGTTAAAATTGTTGAAAATTAATCATTTTAGTAAGTAGAGGGAGGTGTGCAGCCTGTGCGCCTGCATGAATTGAGCCCTCCTGTAGGGGCGAGAAAAGCTGCCAAGCGAAAGGGCAGAGGTAAAGCCTCGGGATTGGGCAAGACCTCGGGCAGAGGACAGAAGGGCCAGAAAGCGCGTTCAGGTTTTAAGACAAGACGTGCTTTCGAGGGTGGGCAGATGCCCTATTTCCAACGTCTGCCTAAGCGTGGTTTTACAAATATATTTAAGCAGAGATGGTCAATAGTAAATTTGGTTGAGTTGAACCGTTATACTGACGATACAGTAGTCACCCCTGAGCTGCTATACCAGGAAGGTGTGCTCAAGTCATTAAAAGATCCGCTTAAAGTTTTGGGCGAAGGAGATTTGAACAGTAGACTGGTAGTCAGAGCTCACGGCTTCAGCCGACAGGCCCGGGCTAAAATTGAGACTGCCGGCGGGAAGGCTGAGGTGATTTAGCTTGCTGGAAACGGTACGTAATGCGTGGCGGATCAAAGAGCTGAAGCAGAGGATTCTGTTTACCTTGGCTATGTTTGTTGTCTTCCGGGCCGGTTCAGCTATTCCGGTACCAGGGGTTGACCCGGGAGCGTTGGCCGAGCTGTTTCAGGGAGACAATATTTTCGGTTTCATCAATATTCTCGGCGGGAGAAGCCTGGAAAACTTCACCATCTTTGCCCTGGGGATTATGCCTTATATCAACGCTTCAATTATCATGAACCTGTTGACCATCGTCATTCCCCGGTTTAAGGAGTGGAGCCAGGAAGGACCGGAAGGGCGCAAAAAACTCTCCCAGATTACCCGTTACGGTACGATTGTTTTAGCCATAATCCAGGGGATTGGTCTTTCGTCCTTGATTGCCGGTACCGCCATTCTGGACAGGAGCTTTTTGACCTTTTTCACCATTATTATTTCTCTCACCGCCGGAACAGCTTTTCTGATGTGGATGGGTGAACTGATCACAGAAAAAGGGATCGGCAACGGGATCTCTTTGATCATCTTTGCCGGGATTGTGGCCGGCTTCCCCGTGGGTGTGGCTATGGCGGCGGAGCAGTTTCGTTTCGGGCAGATCAGCATCTTTGTCATCCTGGTGGTTTTGATCTTCATGCTGCTTTTAATTGTCGGGATCATTGGCCTTGACCAGGGGCAGCGCCGGATCAACGTCCAATACAGCAAGCGTATAGTCGGCCGTAAAATGTACGGCGGTCAAGCCACGCATATACCGCTAAAAGTTAACCAGTCCGGGGTAATTCCGGTAATATTTGCCTCGGTAATATTGACTTTTCCCCAGACTATTGCCAGCTTTATCCGACATCCTTTTGCGGAAAGCTTGGCCAGAGCATTGGCCTGGGACTCGAATCTTCATCTGGTGCTGTACGTAATTTTAATTATTATGTTTGCCTATTTCTATACAGCGCTTCAATTTGACCCGTTTCAGGTTGCCGGGAATATAAAAAAATACGGTGGATTTATTCCCGGTCTGCGCCCGGGACGGCCAACCGCGGAGTTCCTGGGCAAAGTAACCTCCCGGCTGACCGCTGTAGGCGCTTTTTCGCTGGCTTTTATCGCTGTTTTTCCGGTGTTTCTGCAGCGCTTTACCGGGATGCAATTAATATTTACGGGGACCGGACTGATCATCGTGGTGGGCGTAGTGCTGGAAACGGTTAAACAGATTGAAAGTCATATGTTGATGCGCAGCTACCGGGGCTTTATGAAATAGGTGTAGAATGATTAAGATTAAGTCTACTCGTGAAATTGAGGCTATGCGCCGGGCAAGCCGGATTGTGGCCGAAGTGCTTCGGCAGCTTGAACAAATGATCAGGCCAGGCGTTACTACCGCCGCGTTGGACAAAAAAGCGGAGCAAATTATCCGCAAAGCCGGAGCGGAGCCGGCTTTCCTGGGATATCATAATTACCCCGCTTCAATTTGCACTTCGATCAATGAAGAGGTGGTGCATGGTATTCCGGGGTTGCGCAGACTTAAAGAGGGAGATATAATCAGCATTGATGTAGGTGTGCGTTTGAAGGGTTATTATGGCGATGCGGCGGCAACATTTGCTGTTGGGGGTATAAGTCCTGCGGCAGCCAGACTGATTGATGTGACTCGTCGCTCCCTGGAAGAAGCGATAAAGGCGATGCAAGTGGGATCCCGCCTGTCGGATCTTTCTCACGCAGTACAATCATATGTGGAAGCCAATAAGTTTTCCGTGGTCCGCAATTTTGTCGGCCACGGAATAGGCGCTGAAATGCACGAGGATCCGCAATTGCCGAATTTTGGAGATCCCGGCCGGGGCCCAGTGCTGCAGCAGGGAATTGTTTTGGCTATTGAGCCGATGGTCAATGCCGGCGGTTGGGAAGTCGAGGTATTAACTGACCGTTGGACCGTAATCACAAAAGATCGCGGACTTTCCGCTCATTTTGAACATACCGTTGCCCTGGGCGCCGCCGGTCCGGAAATATTGACTCTCCTCTAGCGGGTAAAGGGGTTGGTATCGGTGGAAGAGTATAAATCCGGGCAGCTGGTCAGGTCGCTGGCGGGCCGGGACAAAGGTGAATTATTTCTGGTAATAAAGGTGCCAGGTCCGCGCCAGGTGCTGCTGGCTAACGGACGGGATCGTACACTTAAACGGTTGAAAAAAAAGAATATCGCCCATCTTCAGCGTTACCACCGCCGGGCTGAGATCGATGATTTGCTGAAATCACAAAAGCTTACCGACAGCCAGGTGATCAGATTTATAAAAGAGCTGGCGCCGAAGGAAGATGCATGGAAACAGGAGGTCCTGAGAAACTGATGACCAAAAAGAGTGATGTTGTGGAGGTTGAGGGAACGGTTATTGAACCCCTTCCTAACGCCATGTTCCGGGTCGAGTTAAAAAATGGCCTCAAGGTGCTGGCTCACGTATCTGGCAAAATTCGCATGAACTTTATCCGAATACTCCCCGGAGACCGGGTTTTGGTTGAGCTTTCTCCTTATGATCTTACCCGGGGGCGGATTACCTATCGCTATAAATAAGGAGGCGGCTATGATGAAGGTGAGGCCCTCAGTTAAACCGATGTGCGAAAAATGTAAGATTATTCGCCGCAAGGGCAAGGTGGTTATTATCTGCCCAAACCCCAAGCACAAACAGCGGCAAGGCTAAAGCAGTGCCTGCATCCATCAGGAGCAGAGCCTGCATCCAGCAAGCTGAATAATATTTCCGGGTGTGCAAGGGAATAATATCTTTGTTTAGCATATTTTGGATTACAGTTACGGCCATTAAGGTAAGGAGGTGTAAACAAATTGGCAAGAATTGCCGGAGTTGACTTGCCGCGGGAAAAGAGGGTAGAGATAGCGCTGAGCTATGTCTATGGGATCGGTCAGACCCGGGCCGCAAAGATTTTGGAGAGCACCGGAGTAAATCCCAATACCCGTGTGCGCGATTTGACTGAAGATGAAATCAGCCGCTTGCGGGAATTTATCGATAAGCATTATAAAGTCGAAGGCGACCTGCGCCGGGAAGTGGCTATGAACATCAAGCGACTGGTGGAAATCGGCTGTTACCGGGGTGTGCGCCACCGGCGCGGTTTACCAGTCCGGGGACAAAATACCAAAAACAACGCCCGGACGCGTAAAGGCCCCCGTAAAACAGTCGGCGTTCGCCGAAAAACTAAGTAAATATGAGTTAAAGTGGGTAGAGAAGGGAGGAGAGTATAAACTTGGTCAAGCGAAAAGGAGTACGCCCGAAGCGGCGTGAGCGTAAAAATATTGAACGAGGGGTCGCGCATATCCGCTCGACCTTCAACAATACAATAATTACCATTACCGATACTAATGGTAATGGTATATCCTGGTCCAGCGCCGGAAACGTAGGATATAAAGGTTCCAGAAAATCTACGCCTTTTGCCGCGCAGATGGCAGCGGAATCAGCAGCCAGAACGGCTATGGAACATGGAATGCGGCAGGTTGAAGTATTGGTTAAAGGACCCGGAGCAGGACGGGAAGCGGCGATCCGCTCTCTGCAGGCTGCGGGGCTGGAAGTAAATATGATCAAGGATGTAACCCCGATTCCGCATAACGGTTGCCGTCCGCCCAAGAGGCGACGGGTATAAACCTTTAATTTTAATATGGGAGGTGTGTAAAAACGAATGGCACGCCATACAGAATCAGTATGCCGTTTATGCCGCAGAGAAAGAGTGAAGCTGTACCTGAAAGGGGACCGCTGTTATTCTGATAAATGCAGTGTGGTTAAGCACGGCTATCCGCCCGGGCAGCACGGCCAGGCTCGTCAGAAGTTTTCAGAATATGGGCAGCAGCTACGGGAGAAGCAGAAGGCAAAGCGTATTTACGGTATATTGGAAAAGCAGTTCAGGTGCTATTTTAAAGAAGCTGACCGGCGCAGGGGCATTACCGGTGAAATTCTGCTTAAGCTTTTAGAAAGCAGGTTGGATAATGTTGTCTATCGCCTTGGATTGGGACGCTCCCGGCCTGAAGCGCGCCAACTGGTTAACCACGGGCATTTTGAAGTAAACGGACGCAAGGTGGATATCCCCTCATACCTGACCCGCTCCGGGGATGTGATCTCTGTGCGCGAAAAGAGCAGGAAACAACCGGTGTTTAAGCATATAACTGAGGCCCGGGATAGCCAAGGCACAGTTGATTGGCTGGCGGTGGATTTTGAAAAACTTGAAGGCAAAGTACTGCGGGCGCCGCAGCGGGAAGAAATTGATGTGCCTCTGGCCGAACACCTAATCGTCGAACTATATTCCCGCTAAACAGTAGCGATACCCTCAATAACTTTAACGAGGAGGGTTACTTGATAACGTTATGATTGAAATTGAAAAGCCTAAAATTGAATATGTGGAGAAAGATGAGCGGAGCAGTTACGGCAAGTTTGTCATTGAGCCGTTGGAACGGGGTTACGGTATTACCCTGGGTAATGCCCTGCGCCGGATTTTGATTTCATCCCTGCCCGGCGCGGCGATAACCAGTATCCGGTTTGACGGAGCACTGCACGAATTTACTACCCTGCCCGGAGTTCTGGAAGATACCATTGAGATTATTCTTAACCTGAAGTCTCTATCTATGAAGATCCATAGCAATGAACCTCAGACCCTGATTTTGGATACTGATAAGCCAGGAGTAGTCAGAGCGCGGGATATCAGAGCAGGGGCGGAAGTAGAGATCTTAAATCAGCAGATGCCCGTTTGCACTCTGGAAGAGAACTCCCGCATTTACATGGAAATGACAGCGATTAACAATCGGGGCTATGTGCCTGCGGAGCGTAACAAACAGCCCCACCAACCAATCGGAGTTATTCCGGTTGACTCGATATTTTCACCGATCCGAAAAGTGAATTATCAGGTAGAAAACACCCGGGTAGGTCAGATTACGGACTACGATAAATTGACGCTTGAAGTGTGGACTGATGGAAGCACTAAGCCGGATGAAGCAGTTTCCCTGGCAGCCAAAATCTTAAACAAGCATATCGCCTTATTTGTCAACCTGACTGAGCAAGTAGACGAAGTGGAGATTGCTTCAGATCGCCAGGAAGAAGACCGGGCGCGAATTCTGGATATGACCATTGAGGAGCTCGATTTATCGGTGCGATCCTATAATTGTCTGAAGCGAGCCGGTGTCAACACAGTGGGAGAGCTGGTAAGAAAAACTGAAGAAGAGATGATGAAAGTGCGCAACTTGGGCAAAAAGTCCCTGGAAGAAGTAGAGCATAAATTAGTTGAGCTTGGATTTAGACTAAACGAGCGCGGGGATTAATGCCGTTGTCAGCATAAGGAGGAACCTAAGATGGCATACCAGAAGCTGAGCCGGAAAAGCGGTCCCAGGCGGGCCTTGCTGCGCGGCCAGGTTACTTCGTTTTTAGAAAAGGGGCGGATGAAGACCACTTCGACCAAGGCTAAGACTATTCGTCCGATTGCTGAAAAGATGATTACTCTGGCGAAGCATGGGAACTTGCATGCGCGTCGCCAGGCTTTGGCCTTTCTGCTAAGTGAGGATGTGGTGACAAAGCTTTTTGAAAAAATCGGCCCAAAATTTGAAGGGCAGGAAGGCGGTTACACCCGTATTATCCCTGTCGGCTTGCGGCGCGGTGACGGAGCGCCTATGGTGATCATTGAACTGACGAAACAGTAGGGTTGCCTTAGATATCTCGGGTTGCCGCATTTTAGCTGCCCCCTGCGCATGGATATGCCGGGGGCATTGCTATACAAGCAGAATATAGGAGACAGAAGATACAGGAAGCAGGAGGTACAGGCATATTGCTTTCCTGCGATCCGCGGGGGGGTATGTCCGGTGAGCAGCGAACAGGATTTATTTATCAGAGCAGAGAGGCTGCGGTATCGGTATACGCTGGAAAACGGTGTTGTTGAAGCACTGTCAGGGATAGACCTGGAGATTGGACGGGGAGAATATGTGGCTGTTATCGGGCCTAACGGTTCAGGGAAAACAACCCTGTTAAAGCACTTTAACGCGCTGCTGAAGCCTTCTGCCGGCACGGTGATCGTTTCCGGTCTTTCTACAGCAGATGAGGAAAACTTTCCTGCTATCCGCAGGCAGTGCGGAATGATCTTTCAAAATCCGGACAACCAGCTGGTAGCGACAACGGTTGAAGAAGATATTGCTTTTGGATTGGAAAATCTAGCTCTACCTTCCCGGGTTATCCGTGATCGAGTATGCGAGGTGATGCGCGCTCTCAACTTATCCGGCCTGGAGCAGCATCCGCCTCATCTGTTATCGGGGGGAGAAAAGCAAAGAGTAGCTATTGCCGGTGTTTTGGCGATGCGTCCCCAATGCTTGCTCATGGATGAGCCGACAGCCATGCTTGATCCTGCCGGGCAGCGGGAAGTGCTGGAGGCAGCCCGTAAATTAAATTCGGATCAAGGAATCAACCTGATTCATGTTACACATTTTCCCGAGGAAGCGGCTTTGGCCGGTCGTGTCCTGGTCATGGATCAGGGGCAAGTGGTTCGCGATGGGCCACCGGTTGAAGTTTTGACCGACATCTCACTTCTTCATCGGTTGGGCCTTCAGAGCACGGTGAGTGCGGAGTTGGCTTTTTTGCTAAGGCAGGGGGGGATGCTGCTCCCTGCGGAGATCCTGCATGATTGGGAGTTAAGTGAAGCATTATGCGCATTTGCACTGAAGATCTAACGCACATCTATATGCCGGATTCTCCCTTTGCTGTATCAGCGATCGAAGGGATAACCGTTAATATTGAGGCGGGAAGCTTTGCCGCGGTTATTGGTCCTTCCGGATCAGGGAAATCGACTCTGATCCAGCACTTAAACGGACTGTTAAAACCTACAGCTGGACGGGTGGTCATAGACGGGCAGGTCGTAGGTGAAAACAAGGTTGAATTGATCGCTCTTAGGCGCCGGATCGGGTTGGTGTTTCAGATGCCGGAGCAGCAATTTTTTGCCGAGTCTGTTTTTGATGAAGTCGCTTTTGCGCCTCGCAACCTTGGGTTCAAGCCAAAACAGGTGGACGAGTTGGTATACCAGGCTCTTGATCTGGTCAGTCTGGATTGGAAAACTTTTGCCCGGCGCTCTCCCTTTCAACTCAGCTCCGGCCAGAAACGCCTGGCTGCCATCGCTGCTATCCTGGTGCAGCAGCCTGAAGCACTAATCCTGGATGAGCCTGCCGCCGGACTGGATCCGGAAGGGCGACGAAACCTGTATTTGTTGTTGTCCCGCCTCAACCAGGAAAAAGGTCTGACCATTGTAGTGGTAACGCATCGTTTAGATGATCTTTGCGCGTTAGCCGACCACTACCTGCTGCTGAGCGGTGGGCGCCTGGTCATGCACGGTCCGCCTGAAGAGCTTTTTAGTCAAGATCAAAAATTGCGCCGCCTGGGTCTGGATCTCCCTCCGGTGACCAGGTTTATGCATCTTTTAGCAGAAAAAGGAGCGCCGGTAAAAAGGACAGTTTATACCATGGAGCAGGCTTGCCGGGAAATAAACTGTTGGCTGAAAAAGGAGACCGGATCATGAACCGCAGTATTACCCTGGGCCACTTTATACCCGGCCGCTCCTTGCTGCACCGGCTGGACCCTCGTTTTAAGCTTCTGGCGCTGTTGAATATATTGATAACATTTTTCCTGTTGGAAACACACCTAGGGATGGCAGTTTTATTGCTTCTGCTGCTGCTTTTGGTTTATATTGTCCGGGTGCCTTTTGGTTACCTGTTGCGCGGACTACGCCCGATTTTCTACATAGCCTTGTTTACTTTAGTTATTCATATTTTTTACGAAAAAGGGGGGGTAGTCCTGCTGCGCCTGGGCCCGGTTACAGTAGAGTCAGCCGGGATTTCGGAAGGTTTGTTTGTTGTTGCCCGCCTGTTCGGCCTGGTTCTGGCCACCCTACTGGTTACCCTGACCTCCACACCTCTTTCCCTGGCCCAAGGTTTGGAATATTTTATAAAGCCATTTCAACTGATCAGACTGCCGGTAGCTGAGGTAACCATGATTATGACCATCGCCTTGCGCTTCATCCCGACCGTGATGGAAGAGAGCCAGCGTTTGATGCGCGCTCAAATAGCCCGGGGGGCGGATTTTGAGAGCGGCAGCCTTTTTCGCAAGGCACATAATCTGACGCCACTGATTGTGCCTCTTTTTGTCAGCGCATTCCGCCGGGCGGATGAGCTAGCCTTGGCCATGGAAGCGCGGGGCTTTTGTATAGGCGCCCGGCGCACCCGTTTGCATGAAAGAAAAGCAACTTTATGCGATTGGGCGGCGCTGTTTTTCAGTGCTGCCCTGCTGGCCGGTATAATGGTCAAAGGACTCTAGGCGGGCAACCCTATGGATTTACAAGCCGGTTTTCATTTGGGATGGGAGTATGAGGCTATGCAGAATATTATGTTGGAGATCAGCTATGACGGAACCCGCTACGCCGGGTTTCAAATCCAAAATAACGCGTCATCCGTCCAAGGCGAGCTGGAGAGAGCTTTAGGTGTAATTTATAAAAGATTTGTCCGTATAACCGGCGCCGGCCGAACCGATGCCGGAGTGCATGCCCGCGGACAGGTGGCCAATTACACAGCTTCTTTGGCCATTCCGGTGGTAAACCTGCCGGCTGCTCTAAACTCGTTGCTTCCTGGCGACATTGTGGTGACAAAAGCAGCAGAAGTTGCCGCGGACTTCCATGCCCGTTTTCAGGCTTGCCGTAAAATCTACAGCTATACTATTGACCGGGCTGATTATCCCCAGGTAATGAAACGCCTGTACAGCTATCATTTGCCTGGTCCTTTAAACCTGGCGGGCATGCTGGACGGGACTCGATTGTTGGAAGGCAGTCATGATTTTGCCGCTTTTCAGGCCTCCGGCAGCCGCGTGCGTGATACGGTGCGCACCCTTTATCGCGTTGAGCTGGATGACAGGGAAAACCAAAAGCTATTGGTGATAAAATATGAGGGTGATGGCTTCCTTTACCGGATGGCGCGTTTGCTTACCGGCAGCCTGATTAGAATCGGCCAGGCTAAACTGACGCC
>JAGXSR010000055.1 GCA_018333405.1 Dethiobacter sp.
TTGGAAAAAGAAAAGGGTATCAGTAAAAATATTCTTTTTGAAGCCCTGGAAATTGCATTGGTTTCGGCTTACAAGAGGAATTTTCAGGCTTCCTCCAATGTGCGGGTTGTGGTTGACCGGGATACGGGAGAAATCAAAGTATTCGCCATGTTAACCGTGGCGGACAAGGTGGAAAACTCCTACCAACAGGTTGAGCTGTATGAAGCCCGGATTTACCAGCCACGTTGCAAGGTCGGCGATGAATTGGAACTGGAGGTCACGCCCAAAGAATTTGGCCGGATAGCCGCTCAGACAGCCAAACAAGTTGTGGTCCAGAGGATCCGGGAAGCTGAGCGTGAGATAATCTACGATAGCTATGCCGATCGCGTCGAGGATATAGTGATCGGGTTGGTGCAGCGTTTTGAACAACGCAATATTATTATAGATTTAGGAAAAGTAGAAGCAATATTGCCTGCAGAGGAACAAATTCCCCGGGAGCGCTACCGCCAGGGAGAGCGGATAAAAGCCTTTATCAAGGAAGTAAAAAAAACCAGCAAGGGGCCCCAGGTGATTGTATCCCGGGCACACAGCGGTTTTTTAAAGCGCCTGTTTGAAGTTGAAGTGCCTGAAATTTACGAGGGTATCGTGGAGATCAAAGCAGCCACCCGTGAACCCGGCCAACGTTCGAAAATAGCGGTATGGTCTAAAAATAAAGATATTGATCCGGTAGGGGCCTGTGTCGGGCCCCGCGGGGGGCGGGTGCAGGCGATCAGCAATGAACTGAAAAGCGAAAAGATCGATATAATTAAATGGAGTGAAGATACCGAGCAATACATCGCTGCGGCGTTGAGTCCGGCTAAAGTAGCGGCTGTGGAGCTGCGGAAGGAAGAGAAACGGGCAACAGTGATTGTTCCGGATAATCAGCTCTCTCTGGCTATCGGTAAAGAAGGGCAAAACGCCCGTCTGAGCGCTAAACTTACCGGATGGAAAATTGATATCAACAGCGAGACACAGATTGCCCAGGAACGGCTGTCGGCACTGGGCCTTGGTCCGGTGGTGGTCAAGCCTCGCTTAAATCCGGAGATGGCCCCGGATTTAAGCGAAGACGCAGGCCTCGCGGAACAAACTATGGATAAACATAAGACGCGACCGGATATTCTGCGCCAGGATCTGAAGCTTCCAGGGAGGGAGCAGGCAGCGGATGAGCTTAAAACCACGTAAAATTCCCCTGCGCATATGTATCGGCTGCCGGGAAAAAAGACCGAAAAAAGAGCTGATACGGATAGTCCGTACGCCGCAGGGTGAAGTTGTAATGGACTTAACCGGGAAGAAAGCCGGGCGCGGGGCGTATATCTGCCTGCAGAGCGATTGTTTTAAAAAAGCGCTAAAAAAGAAGTTATTGGAAAAGAATCTGCAGCATTCCGTTTCCGAGAGTATGATTAATGAAATCATGGCGCAACTGGAAGAAACCGAAAGAAGCCAGGCTTAAATCTAGCCAGTAGAATTAAGCGGGGAGGGCTTATTAATGGAGGTGTCTTAAATGGGAAAAGTAAGAGTCTACGACTTAGCTAAAGAGCTGGGCACGACCAGCAAGAAGTTGATCGAAGTAATGGAAGGTATGCATATCGATGTTCGGAATCATATGAGCACGCTGGAAGATGACCAGGCTCAGCAGGTTATCGCTATCCTGACCGGAAAATCTGATACGGAAGAAGGCAAACCTCAAAAAGAAGCAGAAACGGTTGAAAAACAGCTTGTTCCGCCTCCTGCAACGGTTAAAAAACCGGATAAAAAGGAAAAACCACGGCACAGAAGCGTAGAAGCGGGCAAAAAACTTCGCCGGCCACGGAATGACTTCAAACGTCCGACCGTTAAAAAAAAGCGGCCGCAAATAAAAGTGGAAGGTCAGGTGACTGTGGGCGAGTTGGCCGCCCATTTGGATCAAACTCCGACGCAGTTATTGGCCAAAATGCTGGAAATCGGCATGGAGGCTAATCTCAACCAGAGTTTGGCCAACGACGATATTGAGCTAATAGCCGCTGAATACCAGGTGGATGTGGTTTATGAAACAGACTCCTTGGAGCAGGGCTTGTTGTCGCCGGAAGCAGACATGGATGATCACCGGGTAACTCGTGCGCCTGTGGTCACAGTGCTCGGACACGTTGATCACGGCAAAACATCACTGTTGGATGCCATCCGCAATGCCAATGTTACCGCCGGGGAAGTAGGCGGAATCACGCAGCATATCGGGGCTTATCAGGTAGATATAAAAGATAAAAAGATTGTCTTTCTGGACACGCCGGGACACGAAGCGTTCACTGCTATGCGCGCTCGTGGCGCCCGGGTCACAGATATTGCCATCCTCGTAGTAGCTGCGGACGATGGTGTGATGCCTCAAACCGTGGAAGCGATTAACCACGTTAAAGCGGCGGGAGTACCAATTATTGCCGCTGTAAACAAGATTGACAAAGCAGGCGCCAATCCTGATCGGGTAAAACAGCAGCTAGCGGACAAAGGATTAATTCCCGAAGAATGGGGTGGCGATACAGTATGTGTCCATGTCAGCGCGATCAGAGGCGATGGTTTAAAAGAACTTTTGGAGATGATCAATCTAGTCGCGGAGATGGGCGAACTTACGGCCAACCCCGGGAAGGCCGCGCGGGGTACGGTGATCGAAGCCAAACTGGATCGGGGACGGGGTCCGGTGGCCACTGTTTTAGTACAGGATGGCACGCTTCGAATCGGGGAACCGCTTATCTGCGGTAATATTTCCGGCAAAATCAGGGCGATGATCAACGACAAGGGAGAGCGCATTGCCGAAGCCGGCCCTTCGACCCCGGTGGAAGTGCTGGGGCTGAACGATGTACCCATGGCCGGAGATCTTTTCCAGGCAGTCAGCGATGAACGAATAGCCAGACAGCTGGCGACGAAGCGTTCTGTAAAAATTAAAGAGGCTGTCCAGCGCTCACAAAAGATTACTTTAGACGATCTGTTTAAACAGATCCAGGAAGGCGAAGTGAGGGATTTAAACCTGATCATCAAAGGAGATGTTCAGGGTTCTGTGGAAGCGCTCCAGGATGCGTTGTCTAAGCTGGGTCTGGAAGATGTGAAGATTAAAATTATCCATACCGGCGTCGGTTCGATCTCCGAATCAGACGTAGCCCTGGCTTCCACCTCCAACGCGATTATCATCGGCTTTAATATCCGTCCTGACAGCAATGCCCGAAAACTGGCGGAGCAGGATCGCGTTGACATGCGCCTTTACCGGATTATCTACGAGGTTATCGATGATATAAAAGCCGCGGTAACCGGCATGCTCAAACCGGAATTCAAAGAAATTGTGCTGGGCCAGGCCCAGGTGCGCAAAGTGTTCAAAGCGTCGAAAGTAGGCAACATCGCCGGCTGCTACGTCATAGAGGGGAAAATTTCCCGCAACACTCCCATTCGCCTGATTCGCGACGGAGTGGTGGTCCATGAAGGGCGGCTTGCCTCTTTGAAGCGTGTAAAAGACGACGCGCGGGAGGTCCTAAGCGGCTTTGAATGCGGAGCGCTATTGGAGAGCTACAGCGATATCCATGAAGGTGATATTCTAGAGTCTTACACAATGGAGCAAAGCAGCCGTTAAAGACCAAGCAGCCTCACGGGAGGATCATCAGTCATGTCTGAAAACAGGGCCCGCCGGGTGGCCGGACAGATCAAAAAGGAAGTTAGCCAAATTATTAATCTGGAGATCAAAGACCCTCGGGTCACCTCACTGGTCAGCGTTACCGGGGTGATTCTTACCCGCGATCTGCAGTATGCCACCGTCTATGTCAGCATATACGGAAGCGAGGAGGAGAAGCGGGATACTTACGAAACGCTCCTCCGGGCGTCAGGCTTTATTCGTGGAGAAATCGGTCGGCGAATAAGGCTGAGACGTACTCCGGAAATTGCTTTTCAACAGGACAATTCGATGGAATACGGAGCACGGATCGAACAGGTGTTAAAAACTTTGGATATGGATAAGGATCAGCCTGAAAAATGAATGAGCGTAGCCGTATTGTTAACATTTTACGTGAAAAAGAGTATTTTACCTTGGTTGGACATATTTTGCCGGACGGGGACAGCATCGGTTCTCTGCTGGCTTTAGGTGAAGCGCTGTCTAATTTGGGAAAACAGGTAAAAATTTATTTGCCCGGTATAGTGCCCCGTAAATATATGTTTTTGCGTGGAAGTGAAAAGTTTCTGACTGAAGGGATGGAGTTAAGCCCGGGCACGGTGGCCATTGCTGTTGACTGCAGTGACCTGGAAAGATTAGGGCCTTTTTCTGAAACGATAAAACAGGCGCGGTGCCTGTTAAATATTGATCATCACATTACTAACCAACACTACGGCACGGAAAATCTGATCGATACCAAAGCCGCGGCAACCGGTGAGATCATTTTCCACCTGCTTGCCGATTTAGAAATCCCCCTGACGGACAGCATTGCCGAAGCGCTCTACGTAGCTGTTTCTACTGATACCGGATCTTTTAAATACGACAACACCACACCGGAAACCCACCGTATCGCGTCGGATTTGTTGGAATACAATGTGCACCCGGGAGTATTATCACAACGGATTTTCGACGAGAGGCCACTTTCCTATTACCTGCTTTTGCGAGAGGCGCTATCTTCTCTCGAGCTGCTCTGCGACAGCCGTATTGCGGTTATAACCATTAGCAAAGAGATGCTGAAGCGCTCCGGAACCACTGTGGAAGAGATCGACGGCATGATTAATTACACCCGGGATATAGAAGGGGTTGAGCTGGGGATCATGTTCTACGTGGAAAGTTCAGAAGAAGTGAAAATAGGCTTCCGCTCCAAGACGATAGATGTCAGTGCGCTTGCGCAAAAAATGAACGGGGGAGGGCATCCCCGGGCGGCAGGATGCCGCGTCAATGCCCCTTATCCAGCTGTTAAAGAAAAGGTGATTCAGGAAGCTGAAATTTTATTAAAAAAACCCTGTGTTCGTTTCAGCGAGGCGGCATGGACGGGTTCATAAACTTAAACAAACCGTCTGGTTTGACCTCACACGGGTGTGTCGATCAGGTGCGCAAGCAGTTCCCCGGAGTAAAAGTAGGACATGCCGGCACTTTAGATCCTGCGGCGACTGGCGTATTGCCCATCTGCCTGGGGAGAGCTACCCGTCTGGTGGAGTTTTTGATGGAAAGCAACAAGGGTTACCGGGCCGGAGTCCAACTGGGCGTTGCTACGGATACGGAAGATGCCCAGGGAAAGGTGCTGGAAAAGCATCCCGTGCCGGACCTGGATCAGGCGATGCTGAAATCAGTTCTACAGGATTTGACCGGCGAACAAGAGCAGACGCCCCCCGCTTATTCTGCGGTAAAGTACCACGGCCGCCCCCTATACTATTGGGCGCGCAAAGGGATAAGTATCCCGGGCAAGGCACGAACAATAAAGATATACTCGTTGCATATGTTGCAGTTTAACCCCTGCGGACAACCTCACTTGTTGTTGGATGTAGTATGCTCCAAGGGTACCTACATCCGCACCTTGGCGGCGGAAATCGGGCGGCGGATCGGTTGCGGAGCTTGCTTATGGAATTTGGAGCGATATTTTGTCGGCGCCTTCTCCCTTGACCATGCTCTGACTTTACAAGATCTGCAGACCGCAGCAGGTCAGGGGAATTTAAAATCATTGTTGATTCCGATGGACAAAACTCTCCAGCATCTGCCGGCCCTCACTTTAGATCAAGCTGCAGAGCGCCTGTTGAAACAGGGCAGGGCTCTGGACTATCAGCAGCTTACAACCGAAGCGGCGCCGGAACCGACAGGCACGCCGATCAGGATCTATGGGTCAGAAGGCCGTTTTTTAGGGCTGGCCCAATGGGTTTCGGACGGAGAGACAATTTTTCTGAAAACAGTAAAATACTTAGCTGCAGACGAGGGTGAACAAGTAAGATGGAGCTGATCAACGGAATAAGCCGCATGCCCGGCTGTGAGCGCAGACCGCTATACCTGGCACTGGGCAATTTTGATGGGGTACACCGGGGACATCAAGCCATTATTCGCACGGTAGTGGCAAAAGCGCGGACAGCGGCAGGTAGCAGCGCGGCACTCATTTTCGACCCGCACCCGTCTTTTCTGCTGCGTAAAGACTGCTCTTTTGCCTTGTTAAATGACATTGTTGATCGGGCGGAGCTGATGGCCGCCTTAGACCTTGATTATTGCATCGTAGAGCCGTTTACAGCTGAAATGTCCGTTTTGTCTCCGGAAAGATTTGTCCACGATATATTGAGCCGGCGGCTGAAGGTCGGCGGAGTTGTGGTTGGTTATGATTACTCTTTCGGCTTGGGTGGAAAAGGCAGTGCAGATATGATGTCTTGCTGGGGCAAAGAGCTAGGTTTTAGTGTTGATATCTGCCCGCTGGTGGAGTATAACCGAAAAATCGTCAGCAGCTCAAAAATCCGGTCGCTTTTGCTGACCGGACATGTGGGTGAGGCCGCAGAGCTTTTAAACTACTATTTTTTCCGGCGTGGAAAAGTGATTAAGGGTGAAGGCATTGGCAAAAAAATGGTTTACCCCACAGCAAATATTGCCGTTCTTCCCCGGTTGATTCAACCGGGGAAGGGAGTGTACCTGACCGCGGTTAGCGGAGCAGGCATGGGCAATCTCTGTTTCGGTGTAACTAACGTGGGAGAAAAACCGACTTTTTCCCTTGCACAGCCGGAGATGGAAACTTATATCCTGGATTATGAGGGCGACCTTTATCACCGGGAAATCTGCCTCTATTTTCTGGAAAAACTTCGCGATACGCAGGCTTTCAGTTCGCCAAAGATACTGAAAGAGCAAATTGGCTTGGATATACTAAAAGCACGGGACCTTATCGGCGCCCATTATTACAAATTACGGACGGATGCTCATAGCTGTACAAACCGCAGTGACGGTACAAACCGCTTGCAGCTTGGCTTGATGCAGCCCTTGAAAACGTAATCCGGATCTGATAGAATTAGTTGCATTGTGAACCGCAGGCTAGGTTTGAAGTTTCCCGCCTTTAGACTTGGCTTAAGCGGCGATTAATTACAAGGGAGGATTTATAATGCTGGATCAGGGGAAAAAAAAGGAGATTATCTCCCGGCACTGTATGCATGAGGGAGATACCGGTTCACCGGAGGTGCAGATCGCATTGCTTACGGAAAGAATAAACTATCTCACCGATCATCTCAAAAGCCACAAAAAAGACTTTCATTCCCAGAGAGGTTTGTTGAAAATGGTCGGACGAAGAAGGGGGTTGCTTAACTACCTGCGAAATAACTCTCCGGAACGCTACCAGAATATAGTAAGCAAGCTGGGCTTGCGTAAATAATATATTCTCGCGGGGGAAACCCTGCGATTTAATTTTATACCAAAATACTGGAATATTGAAGGGGGTAGTACATCGTTTGGAAACAGTAACAATGGATCTGGCCGGAAGAACGCTGACTATAGAAACAGGCAGGTTAGCCAAGCAGGCGGGAGGAGCGGTGCAAATACGCTACGGAGACACCGTCCTTCTGGTTACCGCTACAATTTCCGATGAACCGCGGGAAGGTATCGACTTTTTTCCTTTAACAGTGGATTATGAAGAAAGACTCTACGCTGTGGGGCGTATACCCGGCGGTTTTATTAAACGTGAAGGTCGGCCCACGGAAAAGGCGATTTTGAGCGCAAGATTGACTGACCGGCCATTGAGGCCTTTATTTCCCAAAGAGCTGCGCAATTCCGTACATATTGTGGCGACTGTTCTTTCGGTGGATCAGGACAGTCCTCCGGAAATACTATCCATCATCGGGGCTTCTGTGGCCACATCTATTTCCAGGATTCCGTTTAACGGCCCTGTGGGAGCGGTGATCATGGGCTTAATTGACGGAGAGCCGGTGGTAAATCCCACAGTGGAACAGTCCAGGCGCAGTAAATTGCACCTTGTGCTAGCCGGAACTAAAGATGCGGTGATGATGGTTGAAGCGGGCGCAGATGAAGTAAGCCGTGACGATATACTGCGCTGCATCGAAGCCGGACACAGCGTGATCAAGGAGATTGTGACCAAACAGGAAGAGATTATTTCCAGGGCGGGGTTAACTAAGCTAGAGGTTCCCATACGGGATACAGCGACCGAAATGGTAAATCGGGTTGCGCCGTTTATTCAGACCAGAATCGCCGAAGCTCTGCGGATTAAAGAGAAGCTTAAGCGGGAGGAGCGTCTGGGCGCGGTTAAAGACGAGCTCATGGAAAGTTACCGGGAAGAGTTTCCCGAGCAGTCCGCTGAACTAAAGGCTATATATGAAAAAGTTTTAAAAGAGACGATGCGCAGCATGATCTTAAACGAAAAGCTTCGTCCGGACGGACGGGCGCCCGCTGAGATCCGACCGATCAGCTGCGAGGTTTCCGTTCTGCCCCGGACCCATGGTTCGGCGCTGTTTACCCGGGGCCAGACCCAGGTGCTCAATATCTGCACACTCGGAGCGCTCCGGGATATGCAAATCCTGGATGGGCTTGGGCTGGAAGAGTCAAAAAGATTCATACACCACTACAACTTTCCACCGTATAGTGTCGGGGAAACCGGTTTTATGCGCGGACCGGGCCGCAGGGATATCGGTCATGGTGCTCTGGCCGAGCGCGCCTTGGAGAAAGTTGTACCCAAAGAAGCTGACTTCCCGTATACACTGCGTCTAGTCTCTGAAGTGCTGGAGTCTAATGGCTCTACTTCCATGGGCAGTGTTTGCGCCGGTTCCCTGGCGATGATGGATGCCGGAGTTCCGACAGCAAAGGCGGTTTCCGGTATCGCCATGGGGCTGATCAAAGAGGGAGATCAGGTCGAAATCCTCTCGGATATTCAGGGCATGGAGGATTTTCTGGGTGATATGGACTTCAAGGTAGCCGGCACTGAAGATGGGATCACGGCGCTGCAGATGGACATTAAAATCGGAGGCATCTCGCAGGGAATTCTAGCCCTGGCACTGGAGCAGGCGGTACAAGGATATAAATTTATTATGGCCAAAATGAACGAGGTTATCAGTAAACCCAAACCTGAGCTGTCTCCGTACGCTCCGCGGATGATCACAATGCAGATCGATGTAGACAAAATCCGGGAGGTGATTGGCCCGGGCGGAAAAATGATCAACAAGATTATAGCCGAGACCGGCGTAGGGATAGATGTTGAGCCCGACGGAAGAATATTTATTGCCGCGGTGGATGTAGAGGCCGGAAACAGGGCAAAGGCGATAATCGAAGCACTGATCATGGAGGTGGAACCGGGCAAGACCTATCTGGGAAAGGTGACCCGGGTGGAAAAATACGGCGCGTTTCTTGAAGTCCTTCCCGGCAAAGAAGGATTGTTGCATATATCCAATATGGATTACCACCGGGTGGAAAAAACCGAGGATGTGGCCAATTTAGGCGATATGCTTCAAGTTAAAGTAACCGATATTGACGACAAGGGCAGGATTAATCTCTCCCGTAAAGATCTGCTGGAAAAACCGGAAGGCTACGAAGAAGAGCAGAAGCGCCGCTCCGGACCGCCCAGAGACCGGAATCAGCGGGATCGGGATGGCCGGGATCGGGATAGTCGGGATCGGGATCAACGTTTCCGAAAAAAATTCTAACGAAACAGGGATATTGGGGCAGTATACTTAACTGATTCACTGCCCGGGGGCCGGCGCCAGGATATACATATCAGGATTCCGGTCATCTACCTTTAGGGGCGGTTCGCGAACCGCCCCTTCGTTTTGCCAATCTGTCTCTTCTGGTGTCTTCAAGCGTGTAACAGTTGTTTACTTATTCATTTGATTGCAAGCATACGGCAATGTACGCATGCATAAATATGCAGTACCGTGCAAGCTGATAATTTCCTTATCGAGGTGAAGACGTGTGGCCTAACAGGCGAATGGCGAAAGGCGCGGGAATAATATTATTAATCCTGTCCACAATGGCTGTGCTGTCGCTGAGGGTTAGATATCCGGCCGAGCCACAACCAATTTATTTTGCAGAAGGCGAAGAAAACAGGGTAGCCCTTACTTTTGAGAGCATGTGGAGCGGCCGGAATCTTGATCAGATCCTGGCTATTCTGAATGACCACTCAGTACGGGCCACTTTTTTTATTACCGGAACATGGCTAAAGAAACATCCGGAAGCAGCCAGGTCAATCCTGGCCGGAGGGCATGAAATCGGCAATCATACCATGAACCACCGGATCTTAACTACACTGAATGTGGATGAACTAGTGCTGGAAATAAGAGAGTTTAATCAGTTGGCCATGGATACTCTGGAATACAGGCCTCGCCTGCTCAGGCCACCGGCAGGGATTTATAACGGCGTGGTGCTGCGGAAAGCGAGAGAACAGGGCTGCCGGACAGTGTTGTGGTCGGTTGATTCTTATGACTGGATCAGTAAAAGCGGCGCGGATATTAAACGCAGAGTAGAAGAGAGGGTGCATCAGGGAGCAATTATCGTATTCCGCATAGAGGCGACGTTTCTGCCTGCGGCGCTTCCGGAAATATTGACCATGCTGCAACTGCAGGGCTATGATCCGTACCCGGTCAGCGAGTTGTTGGAAGACAGGATGCAGTTTTAAGAATGCTAGATTTAAGCGAAAATAATGCATCAACCGGCATAAATTGCGGGAAAGGGTGAGAAATATGAGAAAACCGGAGGGCTTTGGCTATCGCTGGACCAGGCCGGTTTTGGTTTTATTTCTGATCGGCACATTAATATTATTGCTATTCTATATTGATGAACCGCTGCGCCGACACTTTGGCGGGGTTAAACCCGGTGTTACTCTGTTAAACGTACCGCTGGAGGGACTATTCCGTTTTGAAGTAGCGGCTATAGTAGCAGAGCTGGCTCGGGCTGAAGGGCGAAAGCCTTTGAATGCACAGTTGGACGAAGAGCGGGAGGCGATTGTACCGGAACTTAACGGACTCGAAATAGATCAGGAGGCAACTGCAGATCTGGTTTTTAACGCGTCACGCGAGGTAGCGTTAAAGCCTGTATACCGGGAAATTTATCCCGATTTGCGCTGGGAGCATTATCCTTCCCGTCCGGCATATCGGGGCAACTCCAGGAAACAGGCAGTTGCTCTGATGATCAATGTGGCCTGGGGTGAAGAATATCTTCCGGATATGCTGAGCGTTCTGGAAAAGGAGGAAAGCCTGGGCACTTTTTTCCTGACCGGCAAATGGGCGGAAAAAAATGAAGGATTGGTTCAGAGTATTGCCCACGGCGGGCACGAGCTGGCAAACCATGGCTATTCCGATGCAGAAGTATTTCCCGAACTGGACGGCTGGGCCATGGCACAGTCTATCAGACGGACCAACGAAATAATTTTTGAAACAACAGGATCATATCCGCTCTATTTTACTCCGCATAGAGGTGAAAAAAATAATTTAACCCTGGAACTGGTTTCCAGACATGGAATGCGGACAGTTTTATGGTCGCTGGATACTGTTGATTGGAAAAAACCAGGAGTACAGGCCATGAAAAATAAGATCATGAATCATGTGGAGCCGGGGATGATCATCCTCATGCATCCAACCGCCGATACGGTGACACTATTAGAGGAAATAATTCCTATGCTGCGCGAACAAAACCTGAAAATCGTGACAATAAGAGAGCTGTTGTGCCCATCATGGCCGATTTATCAAATTGCTAAAGGGAACGTACAGTGAACAGGCTGGTACACGGGCACCGATACATCTTAGCAACGGCGGTTATTCTTCTGGCCATAGCTCTTTTATTTTGGACCGAAGGCGGGCTTGATAAAATAAATCGTCTGTACCGGGGGGTAAATAGCGGCGTGACCCTGGAAGGAACGGCAATGGAGGGAATGCTGCGTCGTGAGGTCGAGTATTTTGTCGAACAATTGGCCAAAGATATAAACCGGACACCACGTCACGCTTACCTGGATCGGAATACCGGCGAACTGGTGACGGAAGTATACGGAATTCAGGTGGATGTACAGACTACTGTGCAAAGGGTAATGCAAGCCTCAGCCCACGGCCGGGTTATATTAAAAACGGTTCAACTTGACCCGGAGATCATCGCTGCGCATTTGCATCGGATTACCCAAGTGATCGGAAGTTATCAGACCTGGATCGGCGGAGGCGGAGGCGGCAGAGTGACCAATATCATCCTGGCCACCGCTATGTTGAACAACTATATCCTGCTTCCCGGAGATCTGTTCTCATTTAACCGCGCTAATGGTCCCCGGACCGCGGAAAGGGGTTATCAGCCGGCGCCGGTGATTGTGGGTAATACGGTTATACCAGGCTTAGGCGGAGGGGTTTGCCAGGTTTCTTCCACGCTCTATAATGCTGTTTTGCAAGCCGGGCT
>JAGXSR010000056.1 GCA_018333405.1 Dethiobacter sp.
AGAACACAAACAAACGCCCGGCGCATTCATCTCCCCCGGTTCCGGCGGAAATTACTTGTCTTACACCTTCAGGCAACCAGTGATTCCATAGTTTTTGCGCAACCGCAGCAGAGTCCATCATATGCATCGTTAACGGCAACCAAAATAAACCACCGTCCTGAGACTTTTTTGCCCAAAGGCTTCGTGCTTTTTGAGAAAGCCTTACCATAACACGATTCTCCCGACCTTTCAGATTATTCGATTAGTTCTTATTGTATCAGAGCTGGTATGCCATCCGTTGACATAGCTATAATCAGGCAGCAATATTTATGTATTTATATATAGCTGTGAGGCCGCGGTCAATTCATGGGCTGCCATAGCGATAAGTTCCGGAGGCGCTAATACCTTCGCACCGGCGCCGAAGCTTAATACCCACCTTTTAACCTGGAAAAGGCCGCTGGTTTGCATGGTCAGGATAAGAGAACCGTCAGGGTTTTCCTCGATCGTCTGAGTGGGGGGTAGTTGTTTTTCCCTGATCCAGCGGGCCTGATCAGGGGAAAACCAGATTTTTACCTGGTAGGTGTTGTCTCCTTTATACAGTTGAAATGAATCCTGAAAGTAAGTATCCTGGTTGAAGTCTTTATGTAAAGAGAATGCAGATTCTGTATGCTTTAGCTCCCTGATCCGATCCAGGGCGAAGATACGCACGGCCCGGCGTAGGTGACAAAAACCGACCATATACCATGCGCCCTGGTAGTAGCGGAGCTGGTACGGATCAACCAGACGTTCCCGGCAGCTGTTCCGTGCGATGGAGTAATGAAGCAGGTTGATGGTTTTGCGCTCTTTGATCGCTGCTCCAATGGTGGCGAAGTGAGCGGCAACCTGCTTTTCGTCTCCACGCAGCGGCTCAAGGTCAAAGAAGACGGTTTCAGTTAATTGCCCGAAATCGATTTCCACGGTATCTTGCACATAGCTGCAGATTTTATTAAAAGCGCTGACTATAGCCTGAATGTATGGGGTGCCTTTGCATTTGACGAGCAAGTTATGTCCGAGGCAGAGAGCGAGCAATTCGCCCTCGGTTATTTTAAGCAGACCTAAAGAGTAGTCCGCCTGATTATAAAAAAAGCCCCTTCTTTTTGGGTCATATTCAAGGGGGGCGCTTAACATATCTTTCATAAATCCAACGTCCCGCATGATGGTGCGCTGGTGTACTTCCAACTCCTCTGCCAGGCTGCGCGCATTGGGATAACGCATGGCTTTTATTGTTTTGTCTATATGGACGATCCGGTAAAGTTGGGGCCGAGTGGTTTCGGCCAGTCCAAAGGCCATGAATTGACCACCGCCAGTCATTAATCATTACTTCATTGCCTGATTATGGTTACAGTTCGACAATGTTTTCCATTCCCCTCCTTTACCGTGATCTGCTTCATCCAGATAGAGCCAGTATTTTTTTAAATCGGTCGCCGCCAAATATAACTGCTGGAAATACTGATCGGCAGAGTTTCCGGTCAGCAGATCAAACGGCCCGGCGGCTATGCATCTTCCGAAGCGCAGGACCAAAATATCGTCACAAACCGAACTGGCCGCGGCAAGATCATGTGTAATCAGCAGGACGGCGAATTTTTTTTCCTTGGCCTGCCGGTAAATAAGCTGCAAAATCTCCTGTTTAATGGCTGCATCCAACATCGAGGTGGGTTCATCCAATACTAAGATGGAAAGATCCGTCACCAAGGTCCTGGCGATAGCGATTCTTTGACGCTGGCCGCCGCTGAGCTGATGCGGAAATCGGGCAGCATATATTTCAGGTTCAAGTCCTACGTCCGCTAAGGCCTGGTAAACCTTGAGCCGATCTTTTTGTTTGCCCTCTGACCGCTTATGAATTTTTAATGGCTCTGCGACTATGCTGCTGATCGTTTTATGCGGAGGCAAGGAGTCAAAAGGGTCCTGACGGATCAAACCCATTTGGCTGCGCATCTGTTTGATAAGACGCGAATTGGAGTTAACCGGTTTGCCCAGAAATAATATAGAACCGTTATCCGGCCGCATTAAATGGAAGAGCAGATTCGCCAGCGTCGATTTGCCGCTTCCACTGGCGCCGACCAGTCCGGTAATTATACCCGGATACAAGGAAATACTGACCTGATCCAGCGCCTGGACAACTTCCTTTGTTCCCGGCCTTTTAAATGTTTTTGAAAGGTATTTCGCTTCAAGGATTGGCTCCCCCGCACATAGATTTACACTACTGCTTCTTATTTGGGGGATGGAAGAAAAAAGCTTTTTTATATAAGGCGAATCTTCAGGTTGCGGAATCCCTTCCTTTAATACAAGATAATGATCGCAAAAACTTTTCACTAAACGCAGGTCATGCGTTATGAATATCAGGGACATGGCCATCTCTTTTTTGAGCTGGGCAATTATCTTAAGGATATTTCCCTCAGTGATCACATCCAGCCCGGTTGTCGCTTCATCCAAAATTAATATTTTCGGATTACATACCAGCGCCTTGGCCAAAACAGCCCTCTGCCGCATGCCTCCGCTGAGCTGGTGCGGGTAACAGAAAAACAGCTGCGGGCTCAGTTCTACCCGGCTAAGTGCTTCTATAGCCCTGGCTGCTTTGTCTTTGGCGTTCATCAAGGGCAGAAAATGCCCTGCAAGCTCAATCAGGCTTTGACCGATTGTATATACAGGGTTAAAACTGTTCATCGCCGCTTGTGGGACTAGGGCTAATTCCCGCCACCTAAGAGGTCGCAGGCTTTCAGGTCGATGAAAGTCGTAACGAGCGTTATTCCAGATTAGCCGACCGTGAGCATGGCCGCCCAGCTCACGCAGCATCCCCAGTAAAGACCAGGCCACCGTGCTTTTGCCGCTCCCGGACTCTCCAATCAAACCGAGAGCCTGATCATTTTCGAGGCAAAAAGAAAGGTTGCGTACCGCTTGCACCTCTCTGCCTTTAGAGTCAGCGTAAAAACAGGATAAGCTCTCCACGTTAAGCATTATTGCACCCTCATTATTCTGGGATTGGCGTACGTTTCCATATATAACCCTATGAATAAAAAGCCGGCAGAAAGTAAAGCGATACAAAGACCCGGGGGAAGAATCCACCAAAGCCAGGCACTGGTCAAGATCGCGTTGCGGGCTTGAGCGTAAAATAGGATGCTGCCCCAGCTATTTAGCAATGGGTTCCCCAGGCCGAGAAAGCTTAAGGATGCCTCAGTCAGCACGGCATAACTAGCCGAGAGCATAGCGCGGTAGATAAGCAGAGGCAATATTTCGCTAAGAATATGTTTCCGTAGCAGATAGCCCGTCCCGGCGCCAATCGCCTGCAAGTTGAGAATATAACCTTTGGCCTTGATCTTTAAAACCTGAGCCCGAACAATACGGGCTGTCGCCGGCCAGTTGATTAAAGAAATAATCAGCACGATCTGAAAAAAACCCTGCCCCCACATGGCAGCTAAAAGGATAGCCAACGGCAGAAAAGGCAAGACTAAAATAAAATCGGCGCAGCGCATGATCACACTTTCTATAGATTTACCCAAAAAACCGGCGATCAGGCCGAGCAAGGCGCCGACGGCTGTACTGAGTGCCGCGGTAAGCACAGCCAGGCTCAACGAGAGGCGAGAGCCGTAAATCAGCCCGCTGAAAATATCTTGCCCAATGTCATTAGTTCCGAGCAAGTGCCCGGCGCCGGGCGGAGAAAAGGGAGCTCCCACTATCTGGTGCGGGTTGTGCGGCGCCAGGTTTGGCGCAAAAATTGCCGCAATGAAAAAGAACCCCAAAATAACTGCGCCAATGAGCGCCGGCGGCAGCTGCTTTTTTCTGTTGTCGCAGGTCACGTTTCCTCACCTAAGCGTGGGTCAAGATAAAGATACAAACGATCCGCTAAATAATTAAAGAGAATCACAAGCAAGGCCGAGACAAAAAAGCTGTACTGCAACAGCAGGTAATCGCGAGCCGCGACCGCTTCGAACATTAAGCGCCCCAGGCCCGGATACGCAAATACCGTTTCTACAACGGTGGCCCCGCTTAAAACAAATCCGAGGTCCATCATCAAAACTGTAAAAAAAGGCAATAGGGCGTTGCGCATAATATACTTGTAGCGGATTATCCTATCCGGCAAACCTTTTGCTTTGGCCAGAATTATATAATCTTCGCCCAGCACTTCAATCAACGAATAGCGCATCGTCATAAAATATCGCCCCACAGAAAGAATCGTCAGCGTCAGCAGAGGCAGAACCATATGCATGGCTATATCCAGCATTTTCTGCAGCCCTGTAAAACCCGACCCTGCCGTGTAGGCGCCAAATAGCGGTAACCAGTTTAGTCTGACCCCGAAAACAGCTATTAACAACATCCCCAGCCAAAATGCAGGTAAAGATCCCAGAAACGATACTGTTAACAGCAAGTAAATATCAGGCCATTTACCCCGGTTTATCGCCGCGCGTATGCCAAGAAATGCGCCGATGGCGGCGGAAAAAGCTATACTCATTAAAGCGAGCACAATAGTCCACGGAAGGCGATTGCGAATTAAAGTAATGATAGGTGCATTTTGGGAATATGATCTCCCCCATTGCAACGTGACAAGGTCCGCTAAATATTCTGCAAACTGAACAGGTAAAGTCTGGTCCAAATTGTAGCGGGATAACAGCTCTTTTCTCTCCACAGGAGATAGCTGCCCTACATCTTCCCCAGCCAGATACATCAGGGGGCTGCCGGGCAGTATGCGCGGAAGCAAAAAATTTACTAGCACCACAAACCAAATCAGCAGCAGGTATTGAACCGCTTTCAAACTTCGTCTTGGATTAGTCCGCATGGCTCTTCCCACGCCTGGAAGCTTTAACAACCGCTATTACGACAACGATCAACACCGCCGTCAGAATATATGCGGTAATATTGCTTCGCTTTGGCTCATTATTATCCGCCTCCCGCCAAGCAGACTCGCGGGTAAATCCCGGCAGGAAAGACATTTTATTAATAATACCGCTTCCCTGTTGTAAAATGTAGCCGTCATATGCTGCGGGTCTGTAAGCCATAATCACTTGCTGGTAGTACAAGGGTATCATCGGTATCTTTTCCGCAATCAGCCGCTGCATCTCATCGATGATTAATCTGCGCCTGTCTTGATCTATTTCATTGGCCAAACGCTCGGCCAACAGATCAAATTCATCGTCGGCAAAACCGCCGATATTGAATGACCCCTGGTCGTAAGCGGATGCAAACAGTTGAACCAGAGCCTCCGAGCGAAGTTGCAGCGGAGCCGACCAGCCCCAGAGAGTTAACGCATAATTTCTCCCCTGTGAAACATCGAATTCAGGCCAAACCCTATCGTCTAAAGTATTCGATTCCATAGAGACCACTTCAATTTCGATGCCGACCGCGCTCAGCTGCCGGGCAATCAATTCCGCCGTGCGTATACGCAACGGATTGTCGGCTTGCGTCAAAAGATCAAAACTCAGCGGCCGGCCTTGATCATCGACACGAATATCCCCACGCCGCAGAAAACCAAGCCCGTCTAGCAGCTCGTTGCTTCTGTCTAAGTTACGCTCCGGCACAAAGGCCGCGCTGCCCAAAAAGCCTGCCGGGTGGAAGAAGCCCAAACTGCCTGGATCCCCGAAGCCGAGAAGGATAATGTTTACCAATTCTTGCAGATCCAGGGCCAGCGCAACAGCCTTTCTCATTTCCGGTAAGTTGAAGGGGTAAAACTCGTTATTAAACTGTAATAATGTTGTGGCCAATCCCGGCCCGCTCGCAATGTTAATCTCTTCTACCGCCTCAAACTCGCCTACCAACTCCGGCGGCAGGTTAGCCGTTGCGGCATCTAGGCTGCCTGCCCGTAAGGCCTGAAAGATAGCGGCCCTGTCGGTAATTATCGGCAGTACAATGCGCTCAACAAGGGGCTTACCCCTAAAATAGCCGGCGACGGCTTCCAGAATATAATACTGTCCCTCTTTGTATTCCGCCAGTCGGTACGGACCGCTGCCAATAGTGCCACGAACCAGTTTGGCGTCTTTTTCTCCCTCATAAATATGCCTCGGAATGATCGGCAGGTCGGCTAATACTAATGGGATAAAATCGGGGTTCCCTTTCTTCAGTCTGATCGTCAGAGTTAATTCTCCGGTGACTTCTACCGACTCGATCATGGCGGCCATTCTCTGCCAGCGGGCATGCGGCTGACTGAGTGGGTAAGTAAAACTAAAGGCCACGTCGTCAGCCGTTAACGCGGCGCCGTCGTGCCAAAACTGGTCTGGCAACAGCGTCAGATGGTAAACAGTATGGCCTTTTTCTACGCCGTAATCGGAGACCATCCAGGGGAGCGGTTGGTTCAGCGCATCAAAAATAAACAGGCTGTCATAAATAAGCCGGAGTACTTCCAAACCGGTGCCTCTGACATAGGTAAAGGGGGTCAGAGTGTTCTCATCGGAATGTATAGCGATCTTTAATTCTATTTCTTCTCCGCCGGCAGCTGCCGAAAGCCCGGCGGCTGTTAGAGCGGTAACAAAAATAACGGCTAAGGCTATAGTAAAAAGCACCTTCTCTTTCACCTGTTAAGCCCCCTATATATGCTGATTTACCATAGCGGAGCAGGGGTCGTTTCTACTTTTGTCGCGCAGGTACAAACATTATAGAATATAAACTGGAAATTAGCACAGGGTATTTTAACATAAGCTATAATCAACACTTATAATTTTAGCTTATCGGCTATCTTGCTAAAAGCAACCACGGCTACGGCGTCATCCGGCAGATCTACCACAGGTCTGCCTTGCAGGTCGTATTCGGCCACCAGCGGGTCAAGCGGAATCGAGCCCAGCAGCTCCAGCCCGGTTTTGGCGATCTCTTCCTGCAGCTTAGCAACTTCAGTATCTGTCGTCTTGGATACTACCAGATAAACAGCTTTAACATCCAGGCTAACCGCCTGAACAATCTCGTATACCCTTGCCGCAGACCGAACACCTCGAACCGTAGAGTCGCTGACTACTATCAGCAGATCAACCTGGGAAACGATACGTCGACTCAAATGTTCCAACCCAGCTTCGTTATCGATTATTACGTAGTCATAATTGCTGCGCAATTTTTCCAGGTTTTTACGCAGCAGATCGTTAGGATAGCAATAACAGCCTGACTTCTGCGGATTACCCATGACCAAAAGATCTATCTTTTCAGCTTCCACCACGGCATCTAAAAGCTTGTATTCCATATACATTTCCTTTGTCATTCCTGACGGGACAGCTTTAGGGTCTTTAGTGCCTTCCAGAATGGTGGAAATTGTTTTATCCACCTTTAAACCCAGCGCCTCATTTAGGTTAGCGTTAGGATCGGCATCCACAGCCAGAAGTAAAATGTCCGGCCTGTTTTTTTGCAGGTAGCGTAATAAAAGTGCTGCAAAAGTAGTTTTACCTACTCCACCTTTGCCGGCAATGGCCACCTGTTTCATCTTAAACTCACCCCGCCCCCATATTTTTAAGCGAACATTTTTACGCGTATCACTTCTCTCAGTTCAGCGGATCGGCAAATCTCTATTTGTTTTCAGCGATCTTTGTTGCTTCCGTCACCGCCTCACGGTGTAAATAGCCGGCTATATGCAAGATCGTGTCCTTTAATTCCCGGTCCATTTTCATACTGCCGGTGCAGGGATAATTATGCCACTTGAGGCCCACTACTTCCAGCAGCTTATCATCATCCGGCACTCCTGCCAGGTTACGGGCCACATAGTAGGCCGCGCCGCAGGGGGAGCTTTGCAGCACAAGGGCCTCTTGAATGACGCCGCCACGCTTTCTGATCGTAAACTGTGGAAAACCGAGGCGAAAATAGCGGATAAACTTGTTCACCTCAGGGTGAGCCTCGTCTTCAAGCAAGGAACAAAAAGGTTTGGGAAACACGATCTCCAACCCGGCGCCTTTAGCCTGTTGCTCCACCTGCCGGCGGGCGCCGGCCTGCAGCCAGAGCGGGTCCTCCAGCGGCACAACGAGGGCCTTGACGCCGGCCTGGGCAGCCAGTTCCGGCAATGACAGCAAAATATCCTGATGCAGGTTAATAGCCAGCACAGTGTGCACGCCCTGAAATGCTGCAACAGGGGGCAAAATCTCATCCGGATTGTCTTCCAGCATGGCGGGCAGATTTTCAGGCTGCTTCCAGTCCAGGGCTATATCGTGCGAATAGTCTAAATCGTAGTGCCGGCGGCACTCAATGCAGTCGTTGCATCCGGTACAAAATTTTTCCACATCGCGCAGGTGATTTAAAACTTTCCGTCCGAAAAATCCGCTGAATAAAACAGCTGTTTTCACTTTTCATAAGCCTCCCGGCAATCGCTCAATCCGTCCCTTACGGCAGCAACAACCCGCCGCTTAAGTTTTAGGCTGCACTGTCGCGATGTTTTTTAGTTTATGCAAAAATTTAGGCAGATCGGCTGCCTCCTGCGGCCCGACTATAATCTCCCAGTCGGGCAGCTCGTCTTCCAAATCGCCTTTAATGCGGGCCACATAGCCGGGAATCACCAGCCGCTTAGAAGTTACCTTGTCGGCCATTTTGTGTTTTTTCACTGTTTCGGCAATTATTTCCGGAACAAACTTACCTGTGGACCAGGCCGCGAGCACACACAACCCTCCTGTATCCTGGCAAAGCAGGTAAACGGGCAGCTTGCTGTTTTCCACTTCACCGGCCACAGCATAATAGGTCAGCGCAAAGTTAGTCGTCACCAGAACGGCCGCGCTTTCGTCCGCCGCGTTAAAAGCGTACACTTTGCCTTCCACCGTCGGCGCCACCCGCGGGTCGGTGTAAATGTCCTGGCGCACCGTCAGCAAAGCCTGGAAAGCCTGCTGTGACACATCGTCAAGGACAATAATACCGGCATATTTGGCGATACCCGCGGCGGCCGGCAGCAGTTGTCGTTCCGGATCAAAGGCAGTCTCCGCCGCCGAAAAGAGCGTCGGGTAACCGAACGGTCTGAACTTATGCCGCAGGGCGGCGCGCCGAATCACAGTCTGATCCCGGACCAGGTCCGCCAGAGTGCGGGAGCCAGGATCAAGCACCAGGTTTTCAAAACCCAGTTCCTTCAGTTTGTCGGCCAGCTTCTCAACCTCTTCCAGACTGGAAGCCCTGACGCAGACAGCCGTGCTCTTATCAAGGTAGGGCATCACCTTGGCATAATTGCCGGCGGTGACGCAGACCAGCGGATTCCTGCCCCTGCATGCCTCGTAAGCCGAGAGCAGGCAATCGGCGGAATCAGCCAGCAAAATCAGGCCGGCGTCGGTTGCGGTCATAACTTTCAGCACCAGTGCGGAATAACGCTTGCTGTCGCCGCTGCCACACCGCAGGGCCAGCAGGTCAAAGCGGGAGACCTTCTCCAGCCTTTCCATAGTCCAGGACAGTTTGGCCAGCCTGGCGGACAAAATATCGTCGCTGTCCGTATCCGAGACGAGCAAGGCAAAGCCCGGTGGACGGAAAAAGGTTTTCTGGTGGCGGTGCATTACTTCTTCTTCTCCGACGATTACAGCTCTGGCGCCCTGGCCGATTACCACCTGCCTGATCGGCGGCTGCAGGATCTCTTCCAGCTGCGCCCTGTTCTCCACGGAAAGGTGGGTGCATTTCTCCAAGACAATACCGGCGTTGGCCACCTTCATGGCAAAGGCGAAACATGTGGCCAGGCCGCACTCTTTACAGTTTTTCCTGCCGTATTCCGGCAGCATTTTCTGAATATCCGATGCTTTAACAGGCATATTAACACTCCTATCAAAGGCCGCTTAAAGGCGCCCGGCGTTTTGCATGAATTCGGTCAGCTCATCCACGTTCTGTACATCTTTTTCCGTGGCGATTTTACCTGCCAGCTCCGGCGGGAGGTTTTCCACGGCCGCTTCTTTTAGCGCAGAGCTCATCCATGCTACCCGGTTAAAGCCGCCGTCGGCAATCAGAAACTTGGGAGAGGTGAGGTACTGGATACCAATGCCGAGGTACCCCTCGTTCTGTTTCCCGCCGCTGGCCGATCCGGCCAGTGTGGAGAAGGGATCGCCGGTGACGCTGGGGCCGGCAAAGTCCCGCGAAACGATGCCAAAACCATCGACTTCCGGAATGTAAAAAACAATTGCCTCAAAACAGCCGCAGGCGGTATGCGGGTAGGATAGTGCGCTGTGCAAGCTGAACCGGGTCGTCTCTCCCATGGAGCGCTCGGTTACCACCTGATTGACGTTGTCATAGGATATATTTACCAGGTCAATCAGGTTGCCCTTGGGGATAGCGAACTGAGCCCCTTCGGGGTCAACTTTAGTGGCGGCGCGGCCGTCGAGCCAGTTAATGGCGCCGCAGAGGGAAACCCGCTCCGGTGTGATGACGCAAACGTGGGTAGGCGCAAAGCTCTGACAGAGAACGCAGCCGTAGAATTCATCCACGTCTTCTTCCCGCAGCCCCTTAATTCTCTCATCCCGCTCTTTGTAAACCTTTAGCGCTTCGACCAGCAGGTTTTGCACCTTAGCCGGGTCAGTGATAAATTCCACCGACATTTTCTCAATTACCGGCAGCTCGGCGGTAAACAGGTCAATCAGAATCCGTCCGATCTGTTCCAGGGAGTTTAACCCTTTTTTAAAGGAGTTTTTGTGGATACGGATCCAGATGTCGTAGCGTTGCGCCATGTGGAAGACGCCTTCAATATAGTTGATATATTGGTGAATACGCCTCTCCAGTACCGCTTCCAGATCCTTCTCCAGCTCTTCTCCGGCCACCTCCACCTTAATAAAGAGAGGGCCTGAGAACCCTTCCGGTAAATCCTTGAGATCGGGGCCGCTGACCGTTATCTTTTCGTGCTCAACTTCGCCAAGCCCCTTGACGGTGACCAGCTCTCCTTTATGGGAGACATCCGGGCCGCCGAACTCTACCTGAAACTCATTTTTGCGGATTCTCTCCCCTTCATACTGCGGGCCTACATCTGCTGCGTACATGTTTCTCTTCCCCCCAAATAATTTAAAATTACGATTTAAAGGCACCGAGAGCCCCAATTAACCCTGCCAGGTAGTCGCGCCACTTTTCCTCTTTAACGATCACCGGCAAGGCGAAGTCGGCGTTGGGATGGCTGCGGCGGCAAATAGCATACGTCTTCAGATGCGGGGCGAAATGCTTGAGCGTGGCCAGCCCGCGCTCCGCCAGATCACATCTGACCCCGGTAAACAGGACCAGGTCATGGTAACCTTTGCCGCGCACGCCGCTCCACTCTTTATCTTTTAAGAAATGGATAATCTCAATGATATCGTAGGTGGAATCGGGCACAACTCCCTGTTCCAGCATTTTCTTTTTGACATGGGCCGTGGCGCAGATGGGGATGTCGCGCGCTTTGGCAATCTTAAGCGCGTAATCGATCAGCAACTTGTCGCCGACAGGGGTGGCGATAACTTCCGGGCCGAAAATATAAAGCGGGTTTTTGGCCCGGTCAATAATCGCGGCGCCCTCGGCCGGGTCGGCGATGACCTTGGCCGCTTTGGTCCCGGTCAGAACGTTGACCTTATAATAAGGCATAACCATCGTTTCCGACTCCATACTCAATTCCTCCCTTTTGTTTGACTGTCCCCCTTTTCAGCCTTTCTACTTAATAGTGGCCTCAATGGGCACTTTTGTCTCGTAAGTGCCGATAATGGTCGGCAGCGACAGGACCGGCTTGGGCTGCCAGCCTGCTTCTTTCAGATAAGCCAGCACTTCCCGCTTATAAACAATGGGGATCTCTTTCTCCGTGCGGATAAAATTCTGCAGGTCGTCAGGCAGGCCGCCGATCACTTGCTTGTACGCAGAGATATAGCTGTTCAGCTTGATGGCCCGGCCGGGAGGCGTGTCGTTGCGGCGGAAGCACTGTTTGATAATAGTGACCAGCGCTCTTTCCTTGGTCTCTGTGACCAGCATCATATGTTCCGGCGTAGGCTCCGCGGTATCGACCAGCTGCCTGGTGCGGCCGTCCACTACCGTCCAGTCGCCGGCCTCCTTCTTGCTCATAAACAGGCGCCGGTACTTGGAACCGTGAGGACCGAGCACGATCGGGATTCCCCAGCGGACCGCCCCGGTGCCGATAGCCAGCGCCTTCTGGGAGTAGGGCCCCCAGACCACGCCGCAGGCGCCGACCCGGTTTAAAATATAGTCGGACATCAGCTCAAAATTAGCCCGGTTCGGCAGGCCGGCAAAAATGTTGGCGATCTTAATCGCCGCCCCCACCACATGGGCGTTGGAGACACAGGAGCCTACGTTGACGATACACCCGGCGTCAAACTCGGGTATATATTTTTCATAGATGGTCTTGCCTTCAGCGTCCTTGCTCATGGCCGCGGCCATAGCCGCGCAGCCGGAAAGGGTAACGATAAACTTGCGCCGCGCCAATTCTTCGGCCAGCCAGGCCAGATCATCAATATCACCCGGGAAGTTGGAACAGCCGGCAAAGAGGACTACACCGGGGATAGTGCCCAGAACAATTGGCGACCCGACCTTCCTGATTTCCACGTCATGAATGGGACCGCGTCCGGAGCGCATTTTGTAGGTCTCCCAGGTAGCCGCCGCCTGCATCAGGCGCAGGATGGGAATATGGTTGACACACGCTTCCTCACACTTGGCACAGCCATGACAGCGCATGAACAGCTCGCCGAGCTTGGCGAAATTGCCATGCCTGGCCTGACTGACCCCGAGGCTGACCGGCAGCAGGTTTGGACAGACTCTGTTGCATTCCTCACAAGTGCCGCGACATTTGGCGGCCAGCATCGCGCCCTCCTCTTTCGTCACCAGTTGCTTTTGAGCGCGGCGTTTGGGAGCAAGCTCAAGCGCCGCCCTCACGATTACTTCCGCCGCTTTTTCCGGGTCCAGGATCAGAAACTGCTTTTGCTCCTCCAGCACCGCGCGCAGGATCTCCCCGGTTTCCCTGGCCGAGGCGTTCTCCAACCCGTAACATATTTTGTCCGAACAGGCAATCATCGCCGCCCCTGCTGCCTTGGCCAACTGCGGGATATCGGTGACCACACACTGCTCATCGGTGACAACCACGTCGGCGAGACCAGCCTTTAAAAAAAAGCGCTGCCGCGAGAGCGGGCCGATTACCTTAGCCCCGCCGGCGTAACGGGTTACATCGTGCGCCGTGCAGCACAAGCCGCCTACCTCCACCTGATCATACAGGTCATTTGAGCGCAGGTAGTCGATAATGGCATTGGCGGTGACAGCATTGTGCCCCACAACGACAATCGTCGGTTTAGTTCTGTCTATGGCGCCCCAGCCCAGGTCTACCAGCGGCGTGTCGGCTACCGATGTCGGCAGGCCATAACCGACAATCTGGGCAATGTCGGCCGCTTCCAGCGCCACGTGATCAAGCATGCCGGCATGAAAAGCCTTGGATTCAAAGTCCCGGTAGTCGCCTTCCTGTCCCATGTGGGTGGCCGAGACCAGGTGTATCATTTCCCGTTCTACGTATTCGATGGCCTTGCGCAGATCGCCGAGCGTTTTGGGCTTTAGTCCCATCACAGTCCTGATAATCGGAGCTTCCACGTTTACCTGACTGCCCAGGTCAATTTTTTTGTCTTCTCCTAACTTTTCAATCAGGTGGTCGATCATGTGCCGTCCGTGAGCGCCATGCGCCGCCGTGCCCATCAGGGAACAGATCAGAATCCACCTGGCCTGCTGCGAGGCAATGTCAATGCCGCAGGCGCCCTTTTTGTTTCCCGTCAGGTCGCACTTGCCGTAAGTGCACAGACAGCAAAGGTCACAAAACGGAGCGTAAAAAGGCTCATAGGTGTTAAGCAGGCGGAAATCCCAGTTGCGCAGCTCCGTCAGTGTAGGCATCGGTGTCGGCCCGACCGGCTCCCAGGCATCTTCCGCTCTGATAATCGCTTTGATCTCTGCATCTCTCATCTTCTGCATCTTCTTCTTTCCTCGCCTCTATGAAATTTTAACAGGCCATTTCTCTGACGCGCCGCAGGCTATCCGGATGACGCAACGTCACAATGTCTGCGCCGGCCAACAGCAGAGTAATCGCGGTTAGCGCTTCCCATAATATACCTTTGCCGGTATCCTGCATGGCTTCCTTGGTTTTCCAGGCCTCTTTTCCAACTCTGGCGATTATCGGAGACTGGAGAGTTTTATCATCGTGCGCTATCGCCGAGAGGCGAATGCGCTCCATGGTTGAGAAAGCGTACTCCAGCCCGTAGCCTGCGGCGCACGTCAGCGGGTCAATGACCACCCTATCCAGCGGGAAAAATTTACCCAGTCTGATATTTAAGTCCTTGGCCAGGTTGATATCCATCGGAGACTGGGCAATAACGGCGTGCCCGTGCTCTAGCGCCGCCGCCGCTATCTCCTGATAGTTCTCCTTCAGCACCGGTCCAAGCAGCAGCTTCCTGCCGCTGCAGGCGGCGGCCACGACCGGCAGGACGGCGGCATCCTTTTCCTTTTCGCCCAGGCCGAAGACAGCAAGCGGTACATCTACTGCTGCGGCAACCCTTTTCACTCCGGCGGCGATCTCCCCTGCCGGCAGATCTTTTTCCATGCTGTTTAAATTAAGAAAAATCATCTCCGCCCCGTATTCATCGACACTTTTTCTAGCCCAGTCGACCGGGGACGACTTAACGTTCGCGTAAAACTCCTGCAGCGATAAAGTCCAGTCATACGGTTCGCTGTCGGTGATTTCCAGGGCTAACTTCAACTGGCCCGGCCTTCCCTCGAAAAAATGAAAGGGAAGCGTGTTTTGGCCGCCCGCAACTGCGCTTTTGCCTTCTGTTCCCAGTCTCAGTTCCCTGATTTCGCCCGGATATTTTTCCATAAACTTTTCCATGGCCTCCCCCCTTCAAATTAAAGTTCCAGCCAGGAAGGAGAGTACAGGTCGTATCCCATAATTACCCTGGCCGTCTTATAATAGTCTTTTTCAACCGGCGACATAGTTTGTATCTCTATCTCTTCCCCGTTAATGACTTTTTGGATCAGAGAAATAATATCCTGTTTTTTGCCGGCGTTCAGCTCAATCAGCTCCCGATCAAAGCTGTCCACAATAGCGGAATACAAGCCGGCCTGCTCCAGGACAACCATCATTACCTTGTTAATAATATGGCGCAAGTGGCGCGGCGCGCCGTTGGAGACGTTGGAAAGACCAATGGTGGATTTAACGTCGGGGGCTATATCCGGCAGCATCCTGACAAACTCCACCACCTCCAGAATGTCCTGCTGGCCCACTCCCACCGGCATCAGAATGGGGTCAACCCAGATATCTTCGTTGGGGATGCCAAGGCCGTTGGCATAATCGATTGTCTCCATGATGGACTCGGCGCGGGCCGCGGCATCAGAGGGGATGCCGGTGTCATTAAGCGCGGAAATGATCACATTGGCGTTATATTTTTTGGCCAGCGGCAGCATCCGCTCCTTACTCTCCTTTGTACCCGATGCGGAGTTAATCAGAGCCTTACGGCGGCATAGAGCCAGGCCCGCTTCCATGGCCACCGGATTGGTAGTATCGAGGGACAAAGGTAGATCAACAACTTCCTGAATGGTATTGACGGGCCAACTCATCGTTTCGGCCGGGTTTTTACGCGCCGGACCGATGTTTAAGTCGATCCAGTGCACACCGGCTTCCGCCTGTTTGCCGGCAAGCTCCTGTAGCGGACGAGCCTGCCGCCCGGCCAGAGCTTCGGAAACAGCTTTGGAAAGAATCTGAATGTTTTCTCCGATTAAAATCATGCATTTTCCTCCTTTCTTGTTTGCAAGCGCGCATTCGAACAACTGTTCAACCGTATCAGCAGATAGCGGCTTTCACCAGATGCCGTTTAATTTTCATGTCACCTATATTATTCCGGCCATAATTTTTTCGCTTATTTCCCCGAGACCCGGCAAAATTTTTCTATCCGGCAGCTCATGCTGATCCGCCATAGCGCTATCCAGGATATCTTCGTCAAAAGGCATGATCCCAAGCAGTTCGTCAGCGGGAAGACGGGCCAGAATAAACTCTAGTTCCCGGCCGGTGCGCACTTTGTTAACCAGAAATTGCGCCCTGTTTATCCCTAAGTCAGCGGCCAGCTTTCTTACTATCTGGGCCGTCTGCACAGACACTCGCGTCGGTTCGGTGACAATAATCATCAGATCCACGCCGCGGGCCGTCCCGCGTGTTAAATGTTCAATGCCGGCGCTCATATCCATGACTACAATATCGTCTCTTTCCAGCAGCAGGTTGCCCAGCACGGCGTACAAAAAAGAATTTTCCCGGCAATAGCAGGAGCTGCCACCTTGCTTGACAGCGCCCATACGTAAAAAGCGGATCTTGCCGCACTGCAAGGAATAACCATCAATTAAATCGTTAACCTTCGGGTTAAGCGTAAAAAAAACGCCCTCTCCGCCGGTGCGCTCCGCGATGAGCTCCTGCAGCTCGATCACCGGCCGCAGCGCGGCCAGATCGGCGGCAGAAAACCCGAGCACAGCACCCAGGCTAACGTCAGGGTCAGCATCGACAGCGTAAACATAGTGACCCCGGGCAGCAAAAGCGTGCACCAGATTGGCCGCCACCGTTGTTTTGCCGACACCACCCTTGCCGGAAATCGCAATTTTCAATAAATTACCCCCTGCTTGATTAAAGTAATAATACAAAATAAATGTGAAATTTAGATGAATGTGTTAGCCAATAAATTCATTATTTTATCATATAAATTACAATATTTTATATTTTGCGTCATAATACTTCACAACTTCTTCACATACCATATTATTCCTGATCTACCTTTAAACTTAAGCAATCGAGAAGGCCGGCTTTAAGGGCGAATAATCAGGTCACATTTTCGGCGCTGCCTACTATCCCTGTTCAGCGGTTTATATTAAAATGTATTGATCACTAAATGATTATCGCGCAAGAGAGGAAGTCGGTTCATGATCAGTAGTACACGCCTGGCGCATCTGTCTTATTTAACCGTTTGCATCGTGTGGGGTTCCACTTATTTGGCGATCAGGATCGGAGTCGGCGATATGCCCTTTATCATGTTTACCGGGCTGAGGTTTACTATCG
>JAGXSR010000057.1 GCA_018333405.1 Dethiobacter sp.
TCAGCGTTTCCAGGCGGTCTATATTCATTTCCGGCTGATATATCTCTTGGATGAGTTGCAGGTTGTGCAGCTTGGATCCGCTAAGTTCTTTGCCTTCGATAATTGCCGGTTCGCAGAAGAAATATCCCTGGAAATAGGTGTAGCCCTGTTCCAAGGCATCCGAGTACTCTTCCAGCGTCTCCACTTTATCCGCCAGCAGCTTGGCCTTAAAATTTTTTAAAGCGCTGATCAGACTCCGGCGCTCCGCGGAAGGAATTTCCTGGTAGTCAATTTTGATGATATCCGCCAGCTGCAGCAGCGGTTCGGAATAACGCTGTTTGGCGATATCGTCCAGGGCGATCAGATAGCCTTTTTGCTTAAGGCCAGAGCAAACATCTAATATTGCCCGGTTCGGAAACGGTTCAAGAATCTGCACCACCAGCGCAGCGGGAGGAAACAGGTAAGCTGTTTTCTCCTCCAAGAGCTGCCGCGTGAATTTAATAAAAGCTTTTTTGCCGCGGGCAATTGACTTTAGATCCAAAGTAACCATGCTGTTGACGATCACTTCCGCAGTAGCTTCAGCGCCGTTTATTTCCGGGGCAATATAATCCAGCCCGGAGCGGTAAAGCAGCTCGTAGCCGAAAACATATTGCCTCCGGTCGAAAATCGGCTGTCGGGCTACATACATATTCAAAGCTGCCTCCTCCCGGATGACGGCAGAAATATACAGATCCGTCGCTCCAAATATAAATGTCTCCGGGCGCTAATAGACGGTAATCCCCAACAAGTAGAGCATGGATAGCACCGCCTGCCGCTGCTGCTGAATCCTCTCGTCCAGGGGTAGCTGCTTGCAGGTTTCCACCATGATACTTTCCGCCCCCACGGAGACGGCCGCCGACAAAACAGTTCCCCGCAGCGCTCCCCGCAGCAGAAGAAAGTGGTTCGCCGGCGCCTGAATAGTGCTGTTCACTTCGACCAGCAGCTGCTCCACGATATCTATTGAGCGGCCTTGGGGAGGATAGATCAAAGTCTGGCCCAAAGCGCCCGGCCTCAACCGCTCAAAAAAGAGCGCTTCATGCAGATCGATCACCCAGTCCGGCTCAAATTCAAGCATCACCCCGTAAATCGCCGCGGCAAGCCGCTCGGTCGGGCTCCCGGAAGCGCTGCCGGGAAAGGAGCGGTTTAAATCTAGCAGGTCCTCTCCGTTGCGCTGACGCCTCCGGATAGCGGGGATATGAGCACGGGGAATGACAATTAAAGTGCCCCGGTTAACCACCCATGAAGCTACAGTATCAGCAGCCAGATATCCGGCCGGCTCATCACCGTGGATCCCACCGATCACCAATACCACCGGCCCTTCCACCGGCGTCGTCACGATATAGACTGCCGTTTCATGGGCAGTCCCCGGCAGCAGAATCCGCCTTGACCGGTCATAGGATTGCGCCGGAGCTCCGGCCGGGCTTATAGCCACCGCGCTGCCGATTTCAGCGGCCCGTAAAATGATCCTGCTCTCTCCCCAGAAAGAAAAAGCAAACAGCGCCGCCGCCAGCGGGTAAATAATCATCGCGAAAAATATCTTTCTCAGCATAATGCCCTCACCTTTACCAGTGATCGATCAGGATGCTTTCCAATTTCTTTCGGGGCTGCCGGCCGACCCTAAGGACTGCTCCAAATGCATTTTAGTGATGCGCACGCCTAATTGCTCATCAATCAGCACTACTTCGCCGGAGGCAATCAGCTTCCCGTTGACCAACAGCTCCACCGGCTCGTTAATATAACCATCCAGATCAATAATACAACCGTTTTCCATATCAAAAAGTTTACCGAGGGGCAGGCGGGCGCCGCTCAGAATGGCGGTAACGTCTACGGACAGATCTTTAACCAGTTCCAGCTTTTCCAAAACAGCGGTTTGATCCCGGCTATTTTCCGTCGGCACTCTTGGCGGCAGATACAAACCGCCCGGCAAAGTTTCCTTTACTTTAACCAACGGCACGTCCGGCGCCGCCGGAACTAGGGCGCCGGAATCCGGCGCGCTGCTTACGCCCTCTTCCGGCCGCAGCGGCAGATCGAGCGTGGCCGGATTCATATCGCTTGCCTGCTGCATTAATACTGCTTCCTCCCCCAGCAAAAAAAGGGCCATGGCCCGCGCCGATTTTAACGGCACCAGCTGCACCAATGTACTGTCGATCAACTCTTCCACGCTCATCTTAAAGACAATCTCGACCACTTTGTCCTGATCGGCAAGCCCACGCAGCACCGGAGCAGCAATTGTCAGGTTGCGCAGCTCAACTGAGGGAGGGGTAATCTCAATCCGCCGGTTGAACAGCTCCGACATAGAGGTGGCCATCTGACCCATCATTTGATTCATCGCTTCCTGCAGGGCACTAATCTCAATTTCATCCATCGGTTTATCCGCCTCAGTCACAGGCGAACCGATCATTAAAGAAGCAATCACCCGCGCGTCTTTTTCCTTGATCAGCAAGATATTGCTCCCCTGCAATCCGGAGCTATAATTGACCTCAGCCACAATGCAAGGCAACGGAAAATGATTTTTTACCTCCAGGACAGTGGATATATTCAAGCGGGGTGTGGTAATCTCCACCCGTTTGTTGATGATCGCCGATAAAGCCGTAGCTGAAGCGCCCAGGGAGATATTTCCGACTTCAGCGATAGTATCTATTTCCAGAGGGCTGAGATCACTCATGGTCAGCCTGCCTCCTTTTGGCTGTTTATAGTTCAGCGTAAGTTCTCCAACCGTTCTTCCGGGCGATCGATCGATGTAATCCTGATCCCAAAATGCTCGCCGATGGTGATTACCTCACCTCTGGCGAAACCTCTGCCGTTAACCAACAGTTCTACCGGCTCGCTTAACATCCGGTCCAGCTCGATGACTGTCCCGGTAGTCAGATGAAAGAGCTCTCCTAAGGTGCGCTGCGCATTTCCCAGACGTACCGAGATCTCTAAAGAAAAATCGAGAACCAACTTGAGCTTTAAATCGGCCTGGGAATCGGATTCCCGGTCCGGATCTTGCCCAAGTAAAGCGGCCAGCTCTTTTTCCGAAAGCATGTTTTTATTATTCAATGATCTGAGCGCTCCTCCTCGGTAAACCAGCCTGTGATCTGTACACCCAGGCGCCTGCCGCGAGTCCCGGGCTGTGCTTTAAATATCGGCTGATCCTCGATCAACACTTCCAGCGGCTCTCCTTTCCGACGCTCAAGGGCCAATACATCTCCCTCTCGCAGCTGCATAAAATCCTCCAGGGTAATCCGGGAGCGGCCCAAAACGACCTTCACTTCCACCGCGGGCGCCCGCAGGCTCTTTCCGGCATTGCCGGGTTTACCCCGATCCGCGCTATACTGAAACTGATCAAACCACTGCTGGGCGGTCAGTTTTGGCAAAACCCGCTCCAGAGTTATATACGGAAAACAAAGATTGATAAAACCCTGCACATTTTGGACGGTCACCGATAAGGTAATCAGCGCTACCGTTTCACTGGAGGCGATGATCTGATTAAACTGGGGGTTTGTGTCCATGCTTTCAATTTGCGGCGCCAGCTCGACGATCCCTCTCCAGACATAGCCTAAGTTTTCCAGAAATTTTTCCTTTACCTGGCGCATAACGGTGGTTTCGATATCCGTCAGCTCCCTGATTTTGGACGGCGGCTTTCCCTCTCCTCCAAATAAAAGGTCAATCAGTATAAACACAAACGTGGGATTCGTCTCCAACATGGCGATTCCGGTGTCCGGCGAAGCATTAAAAATAGTCATCAGGGTAGGCACAGGCAAAGAAAAAACAAACTCTTCATAGGTAACCTGGGCCACAGAGACCACGTGCAGCTTAACGGGCGCCCTTAAAAAAGCAGTGAGATAGTTACCCATAATCCTGGCATAATTGTCATGAATGATCTGCAGCGTTTGCATCTGCTCCTTGGTAAACTTGGTCGGCCGGCGAAAATCGTAAGCGCGGTGCTCGTCCTTTTGCGGCGGGG
>JAGXSR010000058.1 GCA_018333405.1 Dethiobacter sp.
ACCTGCGAGTAAACAACAAAGCTAAACAAGATGCGATTACTCAGGCCTACCCGCCATTAACAGAAGCAGTCCCTGCATGGCGGGAGAATAGTGACCTCATGGCATTATTGAAAGAATTGTGCTCTTAAATCAGCGGTTATATTATCGAAACAAATCAATGGCCTGCAGTCCGTCTATCAGGCAATCTGCAGGTCAGTTTCGATAATGTAAATGTTTCGGTAATCTGCAGAGAGTATGTCATGAGGATCTAAGTCCAGTCGATAACCTGTTTCAAGGGACAAAACCGCATAGCCATCTGCTTTAGGTCCCGGCGGAAGGATACGCTGATAAGCGTCATCGCTGATATCAATAGCGAGAACGGGATGACCGGGCAGCAGCCGGCCGGCATTATGCAGGCGGTGGAAAAGATTATCTAAGGCGTCCACATTTTGAGCCAGCTCGGCGACCAATAGCGGCAACGGTGAGACATCTTCATGGCTCAGGCTGATAAATGTGGTTTTTCGCTCGCTGACAAAACCTGTGGTCACCGCGACGGTGGCTCTTGCCGAAGAGCCGGACAGCAGCAGTCCGGCAAAGATGATCATAATCAGGCCAAACCTTTTCAACCGGAACATTTTAATCCCTCCTTAGTTCATTTTACACTCCTACATGGATGAGCCTTAAGGTGTTGTCTTCAGGCGAATAAAATGAAAATCATCCCCGGTGTGGAACGGGTGGTGTTGGAGTAATACTTGGTGTGGGACCTGCAAAAAGCCCTTTGGCGCAGCTGCTCAAGATTACACAACATTTTTGATGTACTTATCGACAAGCGGTTTAATAAAATAGTAGATTGGCATATACGGGATGAAGGAGACCGCCAGAAAGATCTCAGAATCTCCCATATCTGCTATGATTAGGACCAGCAAAAGATAGATGAACGCCAGCGGTAAGAAGAAGTAAATAGATGTTTTATAAAAAGCAAAACGAAACCTTCCACGAAATACACTAATCTGCCAGATTGCGGCCACAACCAGCAGCGCAGCCGCAACGCCCAGAGAAAATGCCGGAATCGGTATCTCGCCCAGCGCCGGTTCCAGTACCGGTGGGTCAATATAATAAATTTCCGCAACAGCAAAAAACAGCAGTGCAGTTGCTGTAAACAGATAGACAACCAAGACGGCTCGCTTTTTAAATAACTTAAGCAAGCCTTTTTCAAACATGCATAGTGCAAAATAGGTGGCAACCAAAAATATGGCGAAACCGATCAAATAAGTAAAACTGAACACAACTGCATTTTCAAAAATAAGCAGCCCCCAAATCATACCGACGTTCCAGCCGTAATCAGACAGTATAACTATAAAAGCGGGCAGGAATAAAAAGAGTAACGCCAAGATTTCCCGCCCTAGTGTGGTCATAAACCCGGCAGCAGAGAATTTTTTCACAGAACATTCAGCTCCTTGCTCATTGTCGGGCGGCAACGCTGTAATAGAACGGTATACTGCGATATCATAACGGTATAAACACAGCGTCGTGGTGACTTCATCAACGAAACGCTTCCTCTCCCACTTTAGGGTGCGAAGGTTGCCGGTTATTTTTAATAAGGATCATTATAAGGCTTGGGCCTATGGGGAACAAATTCGATTTCCAGCAAATTGTTGTATTCCCCGGTTGTAATGGTTCCCGTGATCCCGGAAAAAAGCATTGGATCGACCAGATCAATTTCAGGGCGCCCGCGCAGCGCATTGATTCTTGTAGCAGCTCCCTCGATGGTAACCGCATAGATACCCGCACCCTCATACAGCTGTTCAATGGTCCATTTAGTGCGCTCTTCCAATACCTTTAAAAGCTTTTTTTCGTCGGCAATAACCTGTCTGAAATATTCATTTTTCAGCCTTTCGACAGGTGACAGGTCTAAGATACGCGGGTCAGCAAGCAGATCGACCTCCACTCCGTCAATTACGGTCGTGATGCCGTAATTAGGCGGAATTTCCCCTGCTTTTAATATTTCCAGTCTATCCCGGAAACGGTCAACACGTTGTTGATCCTGATAAATATTTTCTTTCCATATGGAGCGCAAATCTTGCCACTGATTCAGAATTCGGGACTCTGAAAGGTCGGATGGTATAAGTTTTCTAGGGATTCCAGTGCGCATTATGCCACTTGAAATGCTTAAGCCATGCCAAGGTTCATCAGGGAAACCTAATGCCCCTTTATAAGGGAAAAATGCGGCAACACCAATTATATTTACTTGAACAGGGTCAACAACCTCCCGCATCTCTTCCGGGGTATAAAATCTATCCAATAAGATAAGCGCAATCACTCGTTTGTCGGGATTTGAGGCAGCAAACCTTTCCAGCAATAACTCTCTTTGGCTGCGATAAACAGTATGAGCTTCAGGAAATCTCCGCAGATCTATACCTAACACAGCACGATTATTTATAATAGGCATCGATCTGTTCCGCAAAAAAGCTTGCACTGACGGAAGATATGAGCCCGGTGGCGCGCCGGCAATTACCATCTGCGTCATAAAAGAAGCAAACCCGGAAAGCCAGAAAACTAAAAACACTACTAAAACCAAAATTAAATACTTAAGCTTTAAGGGAAAACTTATATTTTGCACTACATCCATCTCCTCTTTTTTTCAAGTAATATATGTCAACAAAACTTAGGGAATAAACCTCCTGTATCCAGGTATAGGCATTGATCCTACTTCATCAAACCAAGCTTGTCTTGCTGTCCAGTCAAATATCTCTGATTCAATTAAAGCATTTATACTGCTCGGTCTGCCGGAAACTGTGTTGAACATTATATCAGAAATATAGTAGCGCCCAGCTACTATTTGTTCAGGTCTATTGGATCGAAAGTCAAATTCGTCAGGGTCATCGGTTGGATCCCATTCGAAAACCGGATGAGGTAAATCAGAAAAAAACGTGGTGCCAACCACAGAAGACCAGAAATTAGTAGTCAGATTTGGCGCACGCAACTCGTGCTCCCAATTAAGCTCTTTAGTTCCCGGAACAAACCAGCTTTGTTCCCGCCTTATCCAATCAACAGCCTCCTGATTCCACGATTTAGAAACCCATTTTTCATCCCTGTTTGCAGTGCTTAAGTGAACAACGTCCACGATTGTATCTATAGGGCTCCAAACATTGCGTCGACTGGTCGTAAATGCCCGCTCAGCCGACCAAAGTCCAAACCCTGAAGCGTTACGTGCCCGTACTCTCCAAAAATAGGTCGTAGACGTCCTCAGATCTCTTCTTTCGGGAACTGTTAAAAAGGGCCTTCGGACAAGCAGATTGGTTACTGTAGCGTTCTGTCTTAAAACAAAAGTTCTTGTATTGTTCGCTTCACGTCTAAATACCTCAACTTGATATTGAGTCGCCCTGGTAACAGCGTTCCAACGCAAGGTGGGCGCGGAAGAAACATTTACGGCACCATTAAGCGGCGTTGACAGCGTAACTCGACCAGGAACCGCAGCAAAAACTGTTGCAGGCAAAAGGTATATTAGGGTAATTGTCAATGGAACAATTATTGAAAATTGAAATATCCCGCCAAAACCTGATCTCTCGCGCAAATCCTTTCGCCAACGTCTTTTTTTTTCTGCCGGCATAGTAAATCACTCTCCTTTTACATTTTTCTACTTTGTTTCCATTATACCCCCCCCCAATTTGGTGTCAATAGGTATTTTGCAGAGCTATTTACATTTCATCTAATATATGTATATCTTGAAAATAATGCTTTCATTGTTGCTTTAGCCGGCAAACCAATATAAAAACCTTGCAAATCAGGGCGCTTTAAAAGATCACAAATAGTTCATCTATTTTATGGGCCTTCGCTCAGCGCCGGCGAATCCAGCGAGCGATAAAGAAACCGTCCACCCGGTGGCGGTGCGGCAGAAGATTTATGGCGCCGGCGCTTGTTACAGCTCCGGCTAAGGCAGCGGGCAGCTCTGCAAATTCAGATTGCAGAACCATCTCCGGATGTATTGCAGAAAAAGCGGCGACTACCGCCGATGTTTCTTCCGATTCATTGCTGCAGATGCTGTAAACAAGCGTCCCGCCTGCAGATAGCAGCAGAGACGCCGCCTCAAGAAGATCCAGCTGCAACTTGTGCATCTTTGGCAGCTGCTCTTCGCCACGGCGCCATTTCAACTCCGGCAGGCGGCGAAGTACACCCAACCCGGAGCAGGGGGCATCAACTAAAATCCGATCCTGAAGCCCCAGGCCAAC
>JAGXSR010000059.1 GCA_018333405.1 Dethiobacter sp.
ATCTTCTCCGTTCCGATTTCCAACTTAAAATTGTTTATGTCTTCAATTTTTAAAGCCAGGGCAATAGCAAGATCTTCTACTTCTTTTAGCAGCTGAAAAAAATCTGTTAGGTTGCTGGTGACTTTAGACTTGATCTCTAGCTTGGGATACATAGCTCTCCCTCCTCGTCAGTGATTGAGGTGATGGTCTCGCACTGGGCGGCAAACCACTCCGCTGCGCAGTCGTCGCCGCAGAAGATGGCCTTTGTTGGCGGGAAGACCGTGGCCGGCGCGTTAATTACGGTCTCGCACATTCTGCAAATGTTTGGATAATGCATGCCCTGGTATACGATAACTTCTACGGTTTCATATTCCTGGTTGTATAAAGCGCTCTTTGACAATTAACTTACCTCCTTTTCTCCTGATTTGAGCATCAACCCACTTCTCAAGGGCCTGCCGCGGGATGCGGACATACCGGCCAAACCTTATGGTCGGAATCTCCCCCCTCTTGGCCATGTCGTATACTTTAGACTTTTTTAGCCCCAAGTGCCTGGCCGCTTCGGGGACGGTAAAGAGATAGGGCTGATCTTGCATAAATGGCTTCACCTCCGGTAGCGGAGCTGTCATGTAGCGTCCAGGGTCCTCAGTCATCGGGAAGCCTCCTTCAGGGTTACGTACTTGCCTTTCTTCTCTGCCGTCTGCGGTCGTTTGCCGAAACGGTAGGGGTAAAGCGAGCAATCTTTGATGAGACAAAGCTCAACCTCAAGACTGCTGTTGCCGCTACAATCCAAACACTTCTTCCTGATCGCCTTCATCGGGGTAGGAGTCATGCCAGAATCCCTCCGTTGCGTTTTTAAGGGTAGTACGCTAGCTGTTTTAGCCCCGAACACCCCCGGCAGGTATAAAACCATTAACGGGGACAAGACCATCACAAAATGGCCTCCCTGCCGGCTACATGGCTTCCTCAGGTAACTCATATTTGGTTGCGACTCTCTGAATTTCGGGACACAGTAAAGTTTCTATCGAAAGGCCAAACTCCTGGTGGGCCTTCAAGGCAACCCTTTTAGATATCCCGTGTTGCCCATGAATAATCATTGAATAGTTACTTTTAGTAATACCAAGCCTGCGGGCCATTTCAGTTTTGTTAATTTTTAGGTGCTGCCTCAACTGCTCAAGTTTGTGCATCCAAGTTCACCCCTTCTGAACTCATTATAATTCAGCAACTCTGAACTTGTCAAGAGGGAATTTCATAGTTTCTGAACCTGTCTTGCAAATTCATATAACCTGAACTATACTTACCGAAAGGGGGATGTTAATGAGTTTTGGAGAACGCTTGAAAAAAATTAGGACGGAGCGAGGGCTTCGCCAAGAAGATATTGGGAAGATAGTCCATGTGGGAAAATCAACTGTTTCTCAATGGGAGAATAATATCCACACACCCGATTTGGAAACCGTCGCTAAAATTGCTCGTGCTCTTAATGTTTCTGTGGAACAGTTTATTGACGATGCCCCCCCACAACTCCTTGGCCGCACCGACTATCGCACCACCTCCACCCCCGTTGCCCACAAAATTATTACTCCCCCGCATATTGACGATGAACTCTGGACGGAGGAGGAGTTAATGGAAATTGAGAGATTTAAGAATTTTATCCTGTCAAAACGAAAAGAAAGTGTTCATCCAATTCACCACATGGCATTTACAACACAGAAAACCCCACCCGCCACAAGGCCAACAAAAAAACCCCGGTAGGGGACGGGCTTTGAAGGGTTTGTCGAAATGATTAATAATACGTGACAGGATGGATGTCGTAGATTTAACCCGTGGCAGAGTGGGCGCATGAGTTTTATATGCGGATCGAGATCCCTTAATGAAAAAGATATGATTAAAGATCCGGTAAGAGGAGGATAACAAAATGCAAGTTAGAGCCTTTTTCCCTTGTGAACAAATTGTTAACAGGATGGACGGGTCTGTTGATATCATGAGGTTTGGCCCTAAACAGATTATATTTAGTGCAAAAAACAGGGATCAACCTGTCCAGACATTCATGAGTATTGTATGCGTGCTTTCTTTTACTGCCCCCGAAAGAGGCGACAAGCATTTGGTGATTTCTTTACAACCGCCCGATAGTGCCGCCATAGAATTGATAACTATTAACTTTAAAATTGAAGGGAAGGGCGGACAAGAAGAGTTTGACATGTATAGCCAAGCAGCCTTAACAATAAGAAAGCCAGGTAAACATTTCTTATCCGCAACGCTCGGTGGACAAGAAATCGCCAGCTGGCCAATTGAAGTAATTATTAATTATATTGAGGGTTAAGCCGTCCACCCTCTTTGGGTGGGAAAGACACCTTAACATCATTGTATGGTATTTCCATTTTGCAATTATAATCAAAAATCTTAAAGTACGATACATTTTCGAATGCTTGCATCATGGATTTTTTAAACTCTTCCTCGTCTATAATTGAATCATTAAGCTGTGCAAAGCTTAGCTCGATTTCATCAACTATTACTTGAGTTTTGCGCTCAATTTTAGGGCTGTATAAATATGGCAAGCACGAAACAAACCATTCTTCAAATGTATCAAGCGTTATTATACCAGACAGATAATTACTCATCTTATACAAAAGGCCGGTGAATACCATCTCTGATCATCCCCTTCCAGTTCCGGTAGTTTGGGTCTCAAAAGAAGTACTGCGCAAATACTTCAACGAACATGTTTTGGAAAAAGTCCAACGCGGCGAACTTCAATGTGAACTAAGGACTGAAAAACATCTCAAAGTGCCACCCACTGGCGAACCGTACTGCACCAAAAGCCAGTACTTGATTTATAAAACAATCGACGGAGATTATGTTGCCGGGATACATCAATACCTACGTCCAAGCGGCGAACTAGGGGCAAGCGGTAAGCCTGACCCTAACCGCCTTGTTGTTAATAATACAATGTATGCATACAGCCCAAGAAAAACTGTTTGAGTAACGTAACGATATTATAACCGAAATATTATCAGAAATACACTAAAACATTTATATGATCATACCATGTAGGAGTTGTCGATATGCGCGGCCACATCCGTCCCCGCGGCAAGAATAACTATTCCATAGTAATGGACCTGGAGCCAGGCCCAAATGGGGAACGCCGGCAGAAATGGATCAGCGTTGCCAAATACCTGGGGCTACCAAAAGCAACAAAAAAACAGGCTGAGATTGTCTTGGCCGAAGTCCTTCAAAAACTTCGCACGCAAGATTTTATTCAGCCTGAAAAAGTCTCCCTGGGGGAGTACCTGCGTTACTGGCTGGAAAACTACGCCCGGCAATCGGTCCGGCAAACCACCATGGACAATTACACTAGCCTGATAGATAAGCATATAATTCCAGAACTTGGCCACATCCAGATAGCTAAGCTCTCTCCTATGCACCTGCAGGAGTTCTACAACAAAAAGCTCCAATACGGTCGTGCTGACGGCAAACCCGGTGGGCTCGCACCAAAGACGGTCCGGGAGCTGCACTCCCTAATTCATAAAGCCCTGGATCAGGCCCTGAAGTGGCAAGCCGTTACAAAAAATGTGGCCCGGGCAGTCAGCCCTCCCCGGAAAGAGAAGAAAGAAATTAAGCATTGGACCAAAGACGAAGTCAAAGAATTTTTAAATAGTATCGAAAACGAAAGACTGTTTGCCCTCTACCACCTGGCACTCAACACCGGTATGCGCCGAGGGGAGCTGCTGGGGCTCCGGTGGGTGGACATGCGGCTGAATGACGGTTATGTCGCAGTAAGGCAGAACCTTGTGAAAACAAACTCCGGCATACTGATGCAAGAGCCTAAGACATCCAACAGTAGGCGGAATATATCTATTTCATCCAACACTGTGGCCGCCTTAAAAGCGCATAAAAAACAACAGCTTCAGGAAAAACTGGCCCATGGCCCGGA
>JAGXSR010000060.1 GCA_018333405.1 Dethiobacter sp.
CGGGACGATTTAAGTGGCAAACTAATCCGGCCATAAAAAAGGATTTTGCGGTGCTATCCAGACCCGAAACATTCATTTGTAAACCGGAACCGATCTGTTCCGTCAATTTTCTAAAAGACGGATCCCGCACCCATAAATCCAGCAATCCCTGTAGGATCATCTCTGCTCCTTGGCATAGTGATTTGAAAATTATGAACAGTATCCGGCCTGGTGAAATTCAGTGCAGCCCCTGGGGTCTCCGGTATGGCCGTTCGCTTTCATTGAGGCTCATGGTATCAACACAATCGTAGCACAGGGAGTAGATAAAATATCCCCCTGATTCGGTAGATTTTATTATATCCTGGCTCATATCCACAGTCAACGGATCGATGCCCATCGTGGCCATTTCTGAATCGCTTATATTCATTGACCCGATGATCGCTCCGCAACGCTCGCATAAGTAGGTAAACTTCATTGACCAACGCTCTTTCACCATATTATTTTAGGCTGTGCATATTTATGCTTCCCTAAAATGAAACAATTCATGCAATATAAGGATCGGCGGGATAAGAACCTAACAGCTTAAGGAATGGAACAGCACAGGACAGCTCACTGAACAATTGTGCCAATTTCGGTTCCAGGCGGTGCCCTTCACAGTCGATAAAAAAAAGCCAGTCTCCCAAACTACGCCTTGCAGGGCGGGATTCTATGCGGGTCAAGTTAACAGAGGCCCGGGCAAAAAAGCCGAGCACAAGATACAGGCTTCCCGGTCCGTCCGGCACCGAAAGTACCAGGGAAGTTTTGTCCCGACCGGTAGGATCACTATCTCGGCGCGCTAAAATTACAAAACGGGTAACATTGTCGACGCTGTCTTCAATGTTTTCCGCCAGCAGGCGCAAGTCAAAAATACTTGCTGCCCGACGCGGAGCGATTGCCGCCGCCCCGGAAACCTTCGGGATCAAACGGGCTGCGGCAGCAGTACTCTCCGTCGTATAACAAGTGGCGCCGGGCAATTTTTGCTCGAGAAAGATCCGGCACTGCCCCAGAGCATGGGGATGAGAATACACCTGCCGTATATCCCCAAGCGCAGTAGCGGAAGACGCCAGGAGACAATGATGAACCGGATATATTATCTCCCGGCAGATAAATAACCCATTCTGGATGGCAAGAAGATCCAGGGTAACCCCGACTCCTCCCTCCAGAGAATTTTCCAGCGGGACGATACCTTCATCCAATAGGCCCTGAGAAGTCTGCTCTAAGACTGCAGGAATGCTGGAGCATTCCTGCAGGCTGCGGCGGCATTTCTGCATATAACAAAGCGCCGCCTCTTCTGAAAAAGTACCCTTAGGCCCAAGAAATCCAAGCGTCTTCCTGTGCATCATTTCAACCGCCCTTCAAAACAGTTTAGCAAACTACAGGCAAGCTGCGGCCGACAGCTGCCGCTACCCGGGCTGCCGCACTCATCATCGAGGCAAAGTTCTCCGGAGTAAGAGACTGTCCCCCGTCACAAAAGGCCTCTGCCGGCTTATGGTGCACTTCGACCATCAGCCCGTCGGCACCGGAGGCTATAGCCGCCAGAGAAAGTGGAAGCACCAGCCGCCAGCTACCCCCGGCATGGCTCGGATCAACTATGACCGGAAGATGGCTTAATTGCTTAATCTGCGGCACAGAGCTTATATCAAGGGTGCTGCGGGTAGAATTTTCGAAGGTGCGAATTCCTCGCTCACAGAGTATAACCTGATAGTTTTTTTCGGCCAAAATATATTCGGCCGCCATCAACCATTCTTCGACTGTAGAAGCCAGGCCGCGCTTGAGCAGTACCGGTTTGCCGCATCGGCCGACCTCCCGCAGCAAAGAAAAGTTTTGCATATTCCGTGCCCCAATTTGAATAATATCCGCGTAGCGGGCAACCAGTTCCACTTCCTGAGGAGTCAATACTTCTGTAACAATAGTCAGGCCTGTCTCTTCCCTGGCCCGGGCCAGAAGTTTCAATCCTTCATGCTCCAATCCCTGAAAACTATAGGGAGATGTCCGCGGTTTAAAGGCGCCGCCCCGCAAAATACTGGCGCCGGATAATTTTACCTGACGGGCAACCGTAATCAGGTGATCCCAGCTTTCCACGGCACAAGGCCCTGCCATAACCACCAGCGCTTCGCCGCCGATTACCGTATCTCCAACCCGGATCAAGCTGTCATCGGGCTTGACCTGCCGGCTGACCAGCTGATAGGGAGCGGTAACCGGCAACACCTTGTCCACGCCAGGCAACCTTTCTAAACTGGTCGGGTAAACTATTTTCGGATCACCTACCGCACCGATTACGGTTCGAAGAACTCCCTTAATCCGGTGAGGTGTAAAACCCATTCTGCTCAGCTGTGCTTCCACATCCTGTATCTGATCCTGATCCGCTTCCGCCTGCATCACTATAATCATTGTTTAAATCCTCCTTCGATAGTGTTGTAAAAAAAAACCGTCCCTTATGGGACGGAAACTATTTTTCCGCACTACCACCCAAATTGCATACAATAACCTTAAAGCAGGTACAGGCTGCCAAACTATCGCCGATACCCTGTTCTGCTAACGGTGAACTGCCGGAGCCGCCTACTTTTCCCCTAAAAGGAGCTTTCAGCGGTCAGCTTCGAAGGGAACTTCTGCCGGTTATCTCCCGGCCGGGCTTGCAGCCTATGGCCCGACCTCTCTGCAGGGTTTAGCCCCAGCCTACTTTCCTTCTGCATCGCCTTTTGACGAGTTTTAAATTATGCTTAATTATACTGGATTAATCATCGTAATGCAATGGTTAGTTAAAGTTATTCATAGCTATATCCAAACCCTGCCGCACCACAACCTGCACCGCCTCTGCCGCCCGGATTACCGCCTGATTCAGTAATACTTTTTCATCCCCTGATACTTTCGCTAAAACATAATCGGCCACATCCATCTCCTGCGGAGGTTTGCCAATCCCGATGCGCAAGCGGATGAAATCGGTTGTCCCGAGAGAGTCAATTACTGACTGGACTCCCCGGTGCCCGGCACTGCCCCCGCCACGCCGAATCCTGATGCAACCGGGCGGCAAATCAAGATCATCATAAATCAAAATCAGCTTTTCCGGGAGAAGAGAATAATAACCTAAAAACTCCGTCACCGCCAAACCACTGCGATTCATATAAGTCAAAGGTTGTACCAAAACCAGCTTTTCATGATCGATCCGGACGTCCGCGTATAACGATCCAAATTTCCGGGCAGGCTGCTGTGCATGTAGCAAGCCGGCCAAAAAGTCGATTGTTGCATACCCTAAGTTATGCCTGGACTGTTCATAGCGGGGGCCGGGATTACCCAGACCTACAATCAGGTGCATACCGATTAACCACACCACGCTTTGAATAATAGATTCGCCTGGTTCGGCCTCAAGGGCTGATTAAACCGGCATTCGTCAGAGAACTAATCGCCTGCAGAATCAGCGGGTTCCGACGCAGATTCTGCGCGAGTGTCTTCCGCCTCTTCGTCTTCGACAGCAGGCGCCAGGACTTGAACCAGGAGCTCTTCCGGATCCATAACAAGTTCAATCCCGTGATCCAAAATAATACTGCCGGCGTGAATGCTATCCCCTATGCTCAATCCCGATAAATCGACAGAAATAGTATCGGGGATATCACCGGGCAGACATCTTACCAATACCTCCCGGGCCGGAATCTGCAAAACACCGCCTTCTTTCACTCCGGCAGGTTCACCGACATAATTTAACTGGACGTGTACTTCTATCCGATCAGTCATCGAGATGCGAATAAAGTCCACATGCATCAGTTTATCCTTTTGGATGATATGGCGCTGAATTTCCTTAAACATAACCGTTTCCGGTTTTAGTTTTTCCTTTATCCCCTTTATCTGCAAATCAATGAGCACATTGCTGCCCCCGGAAACAAGCAGCTGTCTGAGAGAACGCCCATCGACAAGCAGACGAATACTTTCTTCACCTCTTCCGTATAGCACTGCCGGAACCCTGTCTTCCTCCCTTGCCCGGTTGAGCATACCCCGGGA
>JAGXSR010000061.1 GCA_018333405.1 Dethiobacter sp.
CAGGCCCGCTATATTGCCCCGGGAAAAGAGCATAATAAATCCTAACCCGATACCCAGAAAAGATAACACGCTGCCTAAGCCTACGGCGAAGCGGGTAGCTTTAAGCAGATTATTGTTGAAGTACCAGATCGCCGCGCGAAGTAGCCGTCCGCCATCTAAGGGAAAGGCGGGAATTAAATTAAACAAGGCTACAAATATATTCAGGCGGGCTAAAAAAAATACGGATGCGCTGACCATATTCTCCGGGGGCAGCAGGATATATAAGGTTCCCAGGAGAATTCCAATAACCAGGCTGGTCAGCGGGCCGGCGGCAGTTATTTTCATCTCGGCGATGGGCCGGTCCGGCTCTGCTTCCATCTGAGCCACCCCGCCAAAAATAAAAAGAACGATTTTTTTAATGGAGATTCCTTCCCGGATGGCTATCAGGGAGTGGGCGAGTTCATGGGCCAGGATCGAGGCGAAAGCGACCAGGGTGGTCAGCACCCCGAAAAACCAGTAGATCCGCCGATCCAAGCCGGGCAGTTCTTGCGGGAAGAAGCCCTGAGCCAGGCTCATGCTGAATAAGGCCAGCACCAGCAACCAACTGAAATGAATCTCTATATTAATACCAAGTAGCCGTCCCAGGCGGATCGAGTTTTTCAAAACTTGGGTCCTCCTTCAAAAATTGAATAAAGTCTATTTTTCGGTATATATTTTACATTACAGGAGGTTATTCCTGCCGCTTAAATAAACGTAGCGGCGTGTGCTGATGCCTAATTTATTCAAAGCCGCTTTCTTGATTTTCGTTGATCTGGGCAGTGTGCTGTTGCTGCTGCTGATTTTGTCCTATTACGGGATGAGTCATATTTATTTATTGCTGTCGGGGGTGCTATATCTTTGTTTAAGCGTCTATGACTGCCGCACCGGACGGCTTTCAGAAATATATGCGCTGATGTTATCCCTTCCCGGGCACGAGGGTATAGGACGGCTGAGCTGGCTGCCAAAGTTGTTATCCGTAGTATCGATCAGCTACAGTTTGCCATTGCTAGTGGAGCACGGGCTGTTTATCGAAGCTCAACGTCTGTCGATGCAACGCGGGTTGTTCCCGCAATTTGTACTTTGGTCTGTGGCGGCGGCGGGGGCGATCATGGCCGTGGCTGTCTGTACCGTCATATTTAACCGGGAAAAACGATGAGAGAAGATATAGGGCAAAAGGCGACAAGCCTGGTTATCTATAATGGAGAGGTGGTATCACCTTCGGAGTGCTATCACGGAGGAGTAGTCCTTCGGCGGCGCCGGATTGAGGGTGTATTCAGGGGAGATCGGCGACCCGCCTTATCTGCCGGGACAGCCGGATTTATTGACGCGGCAGGTGGCTGGATTGTACCCGGATTTATTGACCTGCACTTACATGGGGCCTGCGGCATAGACTTTAATCATGCCGGGGTGGAGGAAGTGTTACAGGCGGCCCGTTTCCATGCCGCCGGAGGTGTTACAGCGCTCTTGCCCGCGGTGATGACCGATGCCTGGCCACGGATGATCAGGGCGGTTAAGGTAATTCGCCAGGCTAAGCTGAATGCGGCAGGCCCGGAAATCCTGGGGGTGCACCTGGAAGGTCCGTTTATCAGCCTGGCCTATAAAGGGGCGCACCCTGAAGAGCACTTGAGTTTACCAACATCACAGCAGATGGAAGAGATCATTGACATAGCAGGGCGTGACCTGTCAATGATCACTCTGGCCCCTGAGCTGCCGCATGCTCTGGATGCAGTTTCATATTTTTCCAGGAAAGGCGTTGTAACAGCACTGGGGCACAGCGGCGCCTCGTATGAACAGGTGCGCCAAGCGATATCCCAGGGGCTGGCTTATGCGGTGCACACCTTTTCGGCGATGACCGGGTTTCATCACCGCGCGCCGGGCGCCCTGGGAGCGGTATTGACTTCAGATGAGCTCAGTGCCGAACTGATTGCAGATGGGGTACACACTCATCCCGCGGCGATGAAGTTGCTATACAGGGCTAAAGGTTATGATCGGGTAGTGCTGGCATCTGACTCCTCACCGGCAGCCGGCTATGCAAAAGGTGAGATTCTCATGGCGGGACGAAAAGTGATGGTGCGGGAGGGCGCCCCCCGCCTGGCGGACGGCACTCTGGCCGGCAGCAATCTGACTATGAATCGGGCTCTGGCCGGGGCCGTGCTGATGGCAGGAATACCTTTCGACAAGGCGGTTGCCTCGGCCACGTTGAATCCGGCCAGGGTTTTGGGTATAGATAGCCGCAAAGGTTCTCTGAGCGTTGGAAAAGACGCCGATGTCGTAGTTATGAATCGATCTTTTGAAGTTTTAATCACTATTGGCAAGGGAACGATTCTCTATAACCGTGCGGATCAATTTTAAGCTATGCGGTCGTCTAAAAGAACCCCGGTTGAGGAGCGTGGTATATTGCTCAGGCTGTTTAGGTTGATCACAAAATTGGCAATTTTATTGGCTGTATTGGCCCTGGCGTTAAGCACACTGGGTTTGGTGGTGGTAGCGGTGCGCTACTGGATTTGGAATCCGGATCCTCTGATGGATCTATATGGTGGCCGGGAAGTAATTAATATAGGGCACCGCGGTTCTCCCGAAGTCGCTCCTGAAAACACGCTGCCTTCGTTTGTAGCGGCGCTTCAACAAGGAGCTCATGGTGTTGAACTGGATGTCATGCTCAGCAAAGACGGGGAGCTTGTGGTGATCCACGATTTTACTCTGGGGAAAACTACCACCGGGGCAGGCTTGGTTAAAGAGCATACCTTGGATGAATTAAAGCAGTTGGATGCCGGATCATGGTTTGGGGAGCCGTTTATCGGCACTACAATTCCTACTTTACAGGAAGTAATAGACCGCCTGCCTTCGGCAACGCTCTTCAACATTGAGATCAAAGGACAATATATTTTTACGGGCGGGGTAGAGCAAGCGGTTGTCGATGCGGTTGTTGAAAACGGGCTGTTAGACCGGGCAATAATCTCCTCTTTCAATCCAATTTCATTGCTTCGCGTGCGGTGGGCTGATCACCGTGTTCCCATCGCCCTGCTTTATTCGCCGGATCTGCCGGTTTTTTTAAGCGACGGCTGGCTTGTGCCTGTTCTTCGCCCGGAGGTGCTTCATCCACGCTACGATATGGTGGACGAAGCATATATGGCCTGGACCAGGAATAAGGGCTACCGGGTTAATGTCTGGACGGTAAATGAGGCGGCGGAAATGAAACGGCTAATCGATTTAGGGGTGGACGGCATTATTACCGATCGGCCCGACTTGCTGCGGCAGATCTTGCACGAGCGCGGACTGGAGTAGAGAGGATTCTTGCTGAGCGGATCTGCCCGGTTTTTGGGAAAGCCGGCAGCCGAATAGATCTGGATAGGACATTTATGGAAGGAGCAATCATATGGCTGACCAATGGGAGTTATTGGTAGAGGTTTTTAATGACGTGGAAGCGGATCTTGTCTGCGGTTTACTGCAATCCGCGGGTATTCCCTGCCGAAAAGAGGACAGTGATACGCTGACCGGGGCTATGCGTGTTATCGGGGGGCAGGCCTTCGAAATACAGATTCTGGTACCGGAGCGGTTGCTTAAACAGGCACGCGATCTACTAATCTCGGCCAAAGAGGGGGCGGAGGGGTAGGCGACCCGTCATCCGCTAGTGCGGCCGAAGCCAAACCGGAGGAAAATAATTCTCACCTGCCTATTTGGCATAATTCCTGGGCTGAGCGGTGTTCTTCCCTCCGCAGGCCCCGACGCAGCTTTTGCCGCCAAGATGGTCGGGTTTGCTCGCTATGCCCTCGGTGGGATCTGGGTTACCCTGGCGGCGCCGGCTCTTTTCGTGGCGCTGAGGTTGTCAGCCCGGGAGTAGCGCCCTCCTGCCGGATGCCTGCTTTTACTATATGCGCAGAGCTTGACCGTGTAACTTTAAAAAATGCAAAGGATATTTCCGGTTTGTGTAGAATTAATTATACCCGGACACTTAAGGGTTATATTTTCCTAAAAAAATATGCCGGAGGTGGGCAAAATGCTAGGCGGGCGAGTCGGCATCTGGGAGCTGATTGTTATCTTATCGGTAGCGCTGATTATCTTTGGCCCGGCTAAGCTGCCAGAGCTAGGCCGTTCTATCGGCAGAGGCATCCGGGAGTTCCGGCAGGCGTCCAAAGAGATCGGCCAGAGTTTTACGGCGGATGAAGCTGACGGACAGGAAAAGAGATAAACATCGCTCTCAGCCAGGTTTCCCTGAAAGGTTGAGGGTCATACCCGTAAAAGACTGTGCTTTTAGTGGCGGGGGCCAGGCCTTTTTAAAGGCCTATTGTTCTGTGCCTCTGCCAATATCTTGGTTTTTCTATAAAAACAAGGTCGTTCTTCCTGCTCTGAAAACCCGGGCACGGTATGCCGTGCCTCTGCATTGAAAATCCCCTCTCCCTCTGGGAGAGGGTCAGGGTGAGGGAAATTTGGTTTTCATCCCTTTGATGGCGCCCCGGTTTGTAGGGGCATTTGCGTCTACATGAAAATTAAGGATAAGGAGGCTGCGTAAAATGCTTGGAAGAATCGGGCCCCTGGAACTGATAGTTGTTTTAGCCATAATCCTGCTTATTTTCGGGCCGAGCAAACTGCCCGGGCTGGCCAAGGCTGTAGGTCGGAGTGTAGTTGAGCTCAAAGATGGCCTCAAGGGTGGCAAGCCTGCAACGGACGAGCCGCCGTCTTCGGCTGAAGAAAACAACAAATAGAACGAGGCTTATTCCGGCATGCCTGCCGTAATGTTCTTTATTTTTGTGCATTTTCCCCTTAGCTGCCTGGATTCTTTTAAAATGCCCGAATTAACGGCCGCAGTGAAAGCGAGGCACGGATGACCAAGAGCAAAGAAGGCGCCATGACTGTGCTGGAGCACCTGTCAGAGTTGCGCATTCGCCTGGCGATTTCCGCGACGGCTCTGTTGGCATCGGCTATTTACTCATTTAGTCGGGTTGCGGAGATTCGCCGGCTGATTACAGCGCCCATGCAAGGGGGTGAGTTAATTTTTCTGTCCCCGCCGGAGGCCCTGACGGCGAACTTAACACTTTCTTTTGCCGCCGGGGCAGTAATAGCCTCTCCGGTAATACTTTATCAGGTTCTGGCCTTTCTGTTTCCGGCCTTCGCCCGGCGGGAGAAAATCTTTATACTCACTGTGCTGGCGGGAATATGTTTTTTATTTGCCGCCGGCGTGTTGTTTGCCTACCGGGTGGTTTTTCCTTATACGATTATTTTTTTCCTGCAGTTTGCTACCGAATCGCTTGAAGCGCAGTTTATTATCAGCGACTATATTTCATTTTTCATATCTTTCCATCTTGCTTTTGGCTTTGTTTTTCAGCTGCCTTTGCTATTCTGGGCATTGGGTCGGGCAGGCTTAATCTCTTCTTTGTTTTTGCGACGAAATCGCAAGTTTGCCCTGCTGTTAATGCTGTTGACGGCAGCGGTGATCACGCCTCCCGATGTACTATCGCAGCTGATCATGACGGTGCCGCTGCTGTTTCTTTATGAACTGGGAATTATCGCGGTTATGATCAGCGAAAGGAAAAAAGCGAAAATGCCGGCGGAAGCGGGAATAATTGCCGGCGATTAGAGGTGCGTTAAGGTGCTGCAAACTGACCGTGGCGCGATCATTCTGGCCGGGGGAGACAGTACGCGCCTGGGTATAAATAAGTCCCTGCTGGAGTTGAAGGGCGAAACTCTGATCAAAAGAGCTGTGTTCACCTTAAGAGCATATTTTACTCAGATTACTTTAGTTGCCGATCACCCGGAACTATTCGCACACCTGCCTGTTCGCCTAGCCGGCGACATACTTACCGGTTATGCAAAAAACCCTCTGCGGGGAATCCATGCCGGACTAAGCGCCGGTAATCTGCCCTACCAGTTTGTGCTTGCCTGCGATATGCCCTTTATCAACTTACGGTTGATTCGCTATATGGCTCAATTTGCCGGGCGATATGATGCAGTGGTTCCCCGTAATGGGAACTTCCATCAACCGTTGCATGCGTTTTACAGCAGCTCCTGCCTGGAGCCGATACGCAGGCAGGTTGAGCAGGGCGGAGGGAAGATAACCGCCTTTTACCACGAGGTCCGGGTTAAGTATATTGACAGCGCAGAGATTAAGCGCTTTGACCCCATGGAGCTGTCGTTCTTTAATATAAACAGCCGGGCGGATTATGAAGAAGCGCAAAAATTAGCGGCTTTAACCCGCCGCGGCGGTTGTTGAAGGAAAACCTGGCTTCCCGCGCGAATAAAATAGCGTTTGAAATAAAACCGGTAGGAGGGATTGTATGTCAAAATTACCTGCATATATCGGGCCAATGGCCTTAGGCCTAAAAATGGGTGTTGTTCTTCCGGGTATGTCTATTGTGGACATGGTCTACGAACAGCTTTGCCGCTGTCACGCGGACGGTTTATTGCATAATGGCGATATTATCTGTATCACCGAATCTGTGGTGGCCCGGGCACAGAACAATTATGTAACCACCGCGGATATTGCCCGTGAAGTAAGATCAAAACTCGGGCTGACCCCTGAGTGCAGAGTGGGTGTGGTATTTCCCATTGCCAGCCGCAACCGCTTCTCCATGATCTTAAAAGGTATTGCCGAGGCGGTTCCACAGGGAGAGGTAGTGCTGCAATTATCTTTCCCTCGCGATGAAGTAGGCAATCAGGTGATCTGTCCTGTTTTTGCCAAAGAAACAGGGCGGGCATTAATCACTCTGGACGAGCTGGGACCGCGGCAGTTTAAACACCCGATCACCGGGGTTGACTATTTAGAGCTTTACAAGAATATAATCCGCTCTGCCGGGGCAAAGGCGCTCATCTACTTGTGCAATGATCCGCTGAAAGTGACCGAGTTTGAACCTGGCGGTGTGATCGCGGCGGATATACATACCCGCGCAGAAACAAAAAAAATAATCAGGCAAGTTGTCGAAAACTGTATTACCTTAGACGATATTTGTGCGGAAGGTCAGGTATGTTCGGAATGGGGTCTTTTAGGCAGCAACATGTCTTCAGGAAACAGGTTGAAGCTGGCGCCCCGTGATGGAACACAGGTGGTTACGGAGCTTCAGCAGAAACTGACTAAAGATTTGGGTGTACGTGTGGAAGTAATGATTTACGGGGATGGCGCTTACCGCGATCCAAGCAGCGGCATCTATGAACTGGCCGATCCGCAGCCGGCCTTTGCCGTCACGAGCGGGTTGAAAGGGTTTCGGGAAGGACTAAAATTAAAATATCTGGCAGATCACTATTTTCATGAACACGGCAAGAGCGCATTGGAAA
>JAGXSR010000062.1 GCA_018333405.1 Dethiobacter sp.
AAACCTGATCCCCTCAGCTAGCCCGGACAGGCCGAGGCTGTTTAAGGTGCCCGCCTCCAGGCGCTCCGGCATCGCTTCCGGGTGAAGGTCGGATTCGGAATCGCTGCCTGTTCCGCCTTCACGCCATGGCTTTAAATCCAGCCCCGGCCGGACGTAGAGCCCGCCTGTGCCCGGCGGCCCTAAAAGCCCTTTGTGGCCGGCAAAAGCAAGCATATCTACCGCTGCCGCAGAAAGGTCGGTGGAGATAACCCCGGCAGACTGGGCTGCGTCCACCAGGACCAACACGCCTCGCTTGTGGGCCGCAGCGACTAGTTCTTGCAGCGGCAGAATAGTGCCCAATACATTGGAGGCGTGATTGATCACCAGCAGGCGGGTGCGCGGTTGAATAGCTTTCTCCAAATAGTCCAGGTCTGGAAAACCTTCCGTGGAGCAGGGGATCATGGTCGTGTGGATCAGCCCGTCCCGACGCAGGCCGCCCAAAGGGCGCAGCACAGAGTTGTGCTCCATGGCGGTAAAAAGAACATGATCGCCCGGGAGAAGAACTCCTTTAATAGCCATATTCAAAGCGTCGGTGGCGTTTAAGGTAAACGCAATTTGCCCTGGGTCCGAAACCTTAAAAAAACGGGCCAGGCTTTCTCTGGCCTGGTAAACCAAACGCTCCGCCTCTAAAGAACGGGTATGCCCTGAGCGCCCCGGATTGCCGCGGGCGCCGCGCAGGCTGTTATCCAAAGCAGAGTATACAGATTCCGGCTTGGGCCAGGAGGTGGCGGCGTTATCAAAATACAGGTTCAGCTTACTTTTCATATGCCGGGCCCTCTTTCTTCAACAATCCGGGCAATATAAAATCTTTCTCCTCGATCCGGAAAGCGCCGTCTGTCTCCACCCGATTTTGGGCCAGGATTTCTGCTGCTTGTGGCAGATCGCCGCAGTTTAAACGCAGGGCGACGCCGCAGCTGGAGCTGATGCTGCGCGGCACGGGAACCATTTTAAACGCAAGGTCGATATCTTTAAGCAGCGCTTCCGCGCGCAAAGCAAAATAGATGCTGGGAAAAGTAAGATAGTAATATGCAGCCATCGGCGCTCCTTTAATCTGAGTATAACATATAACGCGGGGACGGTCCTTTTGTAATATAACGTATCATGCGGGAACGCTCCTTGTGTAATCATTAGTCTGTGCCGCATTGCTCGCTTGTGACGGGCCTAGGGTTATTTGTGCGCACGCAGGCATACTATTTATGAAGCTGTTTTGCCGGCCAGGACGCCGTTTTTCTGATCGGCTCTATTTTTTACAGCCAGGATGCCGGCGCCGATGATCACCAGCAGGGCCAGGGCGATAAATACTGTCCATTGGCCACCGGCAGTGACCCCGGCCGAACTTGCGGCCAGCCCGAAATTGTGCATTAGTGCCGCCCCGGCAAGCATGCCGAAAACGGTCATCAGCGCGTCCCCGTCTCCTTCACCGCATAAAATTAACTGACGCAAAGGGCATCCCCCGGCCAGCACTGCCGCTAAACCGACCACAGCCATACCTAGGAAATTCCACAGCCCGTCTGAGTGGGCAACCGGCTGTCCGATAAAGCCGGGAATAAAATTTCCAAAGATCAGGTTTCCGGCCAAAGTTACTATATAGATAGCGGCGATTCCGGAAAACTTATGAAAATCTTTAAATAAAATCAAATCGCGAAAAGCGCCCATAGACAGAGGCGGGAGCGCTGCGTCAGAATCCCCACCAGCAGGCCGGCGCCCAGAGCTGTGGTCACAGCAGTGCGCATAGAACCGGGTCCCTCGCTGCTGAAAAAGATATAGGCGGGAGCTGAAAGGAGCAGTACAAACAGGATTAAAAAGAAAAAAAGAGCGACGTAACCGTTTAAGACAGTTTGCGCTTGGCTGCGACCTAAAGAATATCCTTTTTTTAAAAAGGCGGTTCCGGCCCATACTCCAGTCACATAACCGGGCAGCGCGACTAAGGCGTTTAAATCGCCTCCGGCCAAACGCAAGATCATCCGCAACGGGCAGCCTAAAAAGATCAGCGCGCCACAGATCATCAGTATGCCCAGCAAAAAGCGCAGTGCCGGGCTGGAGCCGCCGCCGGCCTTGAATTCTCGCGCAAAGCCGGCGGCTATAAACGCGCCAATGACCAAACCTATAATTTCCGGCCGTAAATATTGCACCGCACCGGCCCGGTGCAGCCCTAACGCTCCGGCGATATCCCTTAAGAAACAGGCGATACAAAAGCCCATATTGGCGGGGTTGCCTTTGATCACCAGGATTACGGACAGCAGACCCACTACGGCGCCTGCCGTGATGATCAAGATCTTATTGCTCATACTTAAACCTCCTTATTTTTTGATTGGCCCGTAGTTTTAAGAAGCTCATTCACCATTATTATAGGCCGCCGCTAAAGATAGTTAAAATAGCAATATATTATAGCTTTTTCCTTTGTTATTAGCTTTTCTTATGCCACGGCTCAAAGCGAATTAATATAGACGCTGTGAATGATGAAAAGGTATAATTAAAAAAGAAGATGCTGTGTAAAAGGACAGGTCGAAAGATGGATTTTCAACAGCTAACCGTATTCTTATCTGTTGCCGCGCATAAAAGTTTTTCCCGGGCCGCGGAGTCGCTATATATCAGTCAGCCTGCGGTCAGCGTGCGGATCAAGGGGCTGGAAGAGGAACTGGGAGTGATCCTCTTTGACCGCTCCCGGCCCAGGGAGCTGTCGCTGAATGAGGCAGGCCGAAAATTTTTAGATTACGCTCAGAAGTTGGTTAATCTGAAGGAAGAAGCCCAGAGGCAGCTGGCATTGGAAGAGAGCGCCGCTGTTGGTCTGGTCCGGCTAGGCGCCAGTTCCGTCCCGGGGATTTACCTGCTGCCGTTTAGGTTGGCTGAATTTAAAAAGCGGCAGCTGGGCATAGCGCTCAGTTTAAGCATTATGGATTCGTCCCAGGTGCTGGCGAAGCTGATCAACTATGATCTGGACTTAGGCTTTGTCGGTTCTCTGGTACAAGATGAGCGGCTGCAATATTACCCCATAGCCGACGACGAACTGGTCTTAATTGCCCCCCCGGGTCATTTTAACGCTGCTTTGGCAGACGCACAAGCGGAAGGAGAGGTTGCCGTTCCGTTGGAGATCTGCCTTTCCAGCAATCTGATATTGCGCGAAAGCGGATCCGCCACCCGTGATCTTTTTGAAAAGGCTCTCTCTCACACTGGGATCATTCTGCGCGATTTTGCCGCACTTACTTTTATAGATAACCCGGAAGCTATAAAGCAAAGCGTACGCGGCGGGCTGGGGATCTCTTTGGTGTCACGCCGTACAGCCGAAGACTATCTGCAAATGAAGCTGGTAGACGGCTACAGGCTGGCCGGTCTGGATCTGACCCGTAAAATTTACCTGGTTCGCCATACCGGAAGAGTATTGAGCCGGGCGGTGAAACTGGCTCTGGATCTATTTACCGCTGAACGCAGTGCTTAAGGATAATAATTGAATTTGCGGGCGGTAACCCCGTATTCCGCTATTGCGACCGGCGCTAAGCAGGGGAAAATTAAATTAGACAACCATGCCCCTGTGGAGCACCATCGGAAGGATGAAAATGTTCAGAGTCTGTGGAAGACCCGAAACGGAGCGCAGGCCACCCAAGAGGAAAATATTGACAGGACATTTTCCGGGTAGTGGGACACTGCAGCAGGGAAGACGACAAGGAGTTGAAAAAGGTTGAAGAGCAAAGGGATTTTAAATTATTGGACCAAAGCCGCCATGATTGGCGCGATCTATGCTGTGCTTACTGTCGCTTTGGCGCCTATCAGTTACGGTGTGATCCAGGTCAGGGTGGCCGAGGCGCTGACCGTGCTGCCTTACTTCACGCCAGCCGCCATACCCGGCTTATTTGTGGGCTGTATGATTGCCAATATATACGGCGGTCATGGTCTGCCGGATATTGTTTTTGGCAGCTTGGCCACTTTGGCCGCCGCATTTGTCTCTTCCCGGATTAAGCTGAAATACCTGGTCCCTGTCCCACCAATCGTGATTAATGCCTTGGTTATCGGTTATGTCCTGCACTATGTGCTGGGCTTTCCTCTGCTCCCGGCTATTTTATGGGTGGGCGCCGGCCAGGCGCTGGCCTGTTACGGTCTGGGGTATCCTTTATTGTTGATCCTGGAAAAACGGCGATATCTGTTTGAGTAAAAGGAGGTAGTACAATGGCCGGCCATTCCAAGTGGGCGAACGTAAAGCATCGAAAATCGCGGGTAGATGCTGTGAAAGGCAAAATATTTACAAAACTTGCCCGGGAAATAATCGTTGCCACCCGGGAAGGAGGGGGAGACATCAACTCCAATTTCCGGCTGCGCCTGGTGGTGCAAAAAGCCCGCGAAAACAATATGCCCAATGATAACATACAACGCGCTATTCAAAAAGGCACGGGTGGTTCGGACGGGGAAAACTACGAGCAGGTCATTTATGAAG
>JAGXSR010000063.1 GCA_018333405.1 Dethiobacter sp.
GAAGCAGGTCCGCTTCCACTTGCGGATCCAGGTCAGGCGGCTCAAAGGCGGCCAGCAGCTCCCGATAAACTCTCCGTGCCCGGCAAAGGGTATCGGTGATCACCCCGGCGCCGGCATATCCCTGGCGGGAGCTGACCAGGGGCGCCTGCAGATCGCGCATATGGCGAAAAGTATGCTCTTCGGCCAGATAATTGCCGCCGCTGCCCACCCTGCTAATCGCATCCAGACCGAGATGCTCCTCGTCCACCGGGATGCCCCGGAAGAAATTTTTAATCATCCCGCAGATTTCATCGTCGATGATGAACTTCTCAAAACACATGGTCATATAATTTTCCAGCAACCCGGCGGAGTGGAGAATAAAATTAAAACCGCTGTACACCGCGCCCATCAAATTCATCATCGATTCAAAACCACTTTGGGCATCCGGCAGCAGGGAGTCGGTCAAAGCCCCGCCGCCGCGGGAGGGAAGACCGTAAAAACGGGCCAGTTGCGCTGTGCCGGCGAACATTTTCGCCGTCTCCGGGCTGCCGATAGCCAGGCCCCCTGTTTTTAAGTCAATGACGCTGGAAGCGGATCCGTAAATTACCGGTGTTCCCGGACCAGCCAGCTGGGCTAAGACAATGCCGGAGATAATTTCCGCGTTCTGTTGAACCAGGGCCGCGGCCAGGGTCTGGGGGGCCGTGGTGCCGGTCATACTTAACGAGGCAATGATCACCGGCTGTCTGTATTCCACGTAGACCATCATCGCCTCCAGCATACGCCCGTCAAGCTGAAGCGGGCTGTTGGTGTTGATCAGCGACAAAAGCACCGGGTACTTTCGCACATAGTCCAGACCTCCGAACACTATAGCCGCCATCTCCACCGATTCACGGGCTTTCCTCTCACCCATAGCGCTGCCCATCAGGCACTTGTCGCTGTACTTCACCGCGGCGAAAAACATCTTCAAATGCCGCAAAGAAAGCGGAAGATCAGCCGGCTCAACCAGGAGGCCGCCGACCAGATCCATATTCTCACTGACGCCGGCCAGTTTGGTGAAGGCAATATAGTCCTCAAAGTTTGAGTTTCGACGCTTCCCTTCCTTCGGGTCCATGACAAAAGGTGATCCGTAGCCCGGCGCCAGAACAGTGCCGTGGCCGCCGATAAAGACGCTTTTTGCCGGATTGCGGGCATGCAAAGTAAACTCGCCTGGCGCTTTCTTCAACTGCTCTTCCACCAGAGCCGGCGGAAAGAAAACCTTTATCCCTTCCACCCGCGCGCCGTTCATCTTCAGGATGGCGCGGCTCGGTTCATGGAGCACCTCAATGCCCTGTTTTTCCAGGATGACCAGCGTGGCCTGGTGAATCCGGCTGATCTCTTCCGCTGAAAAGATATCCACGGCCTTCAGTTTGCGGTTAATCAAGTTAACCCCTCCCTATTTTGTCTGTTCCGGCCTCTTTATGGCGGGGAATCCCCCGGAAAAGAATGATCTTATTTTAACCTGATCGGAGCTAAGACCACGGCTGCCCGATCGCCGAAACTTCAATCATGCTTTCAATAAACATCTTCCGGTCATTGCCCTGCCCGGCAGAAGCTTCTCCCAGCTGGGCATATTTATCCTGCCGGTTAATCATAACCTCGACTTCAGCTGCAGTGCTGGCCGCAACCCGCGCGCAGGCCAGCCGCCGCCCCTCCTCCCGGGCATAGGCTACGGCTTGGTTAAAATCCATAAACTTTTCCCGGCTGCGGGGGCCGAAAACAACATATCCGCCGCCTTCACCGGGTTTAATCAACAGGCTGACAGTTTCCACGGCCTGTCCACTAACCGTGCCTACGGCATTGGCCACTTCCGCGGACTCGGGCAGATAGAGGCGCGCGTTTAACTTTTCCGCTGCCGCCGGCAAATAAGCGGATACGGGCGCTCCCACCGCGATTAAGGGGCTGTTTACAGCCATAGAAAATTCAATCACCCCTTTTTTTCTTTTTTTTCCGGACAGCATCTGCCGCAGCAAAAACCGGCTGCCCGCCTCTTCCAGCAAAGAGCCCGGCGCCCCTTGATCGGCCGCCAGGCGGTCGGCAATTAACGCGGCCAGGGTAAAGTGGAACTCTTCCAGGACCGCTTGCGCAAAGCTGCCTGCTTCCGCCCGGAAGCGCCGGGCGAGCATCTTCACGCCCAGCTTAGCCGCATCACTGTTCCAAAGGGTGAATTCGCCGGTCAGATGCAGAATGTCGGAAGGAGTCACCGCGGCGCGGTGCACAGAACCGACGTTGACCAGCCTCTGCCAGGGAAGCAGTTCGACCTCCCGGCGCAAAGTTTCGCCGATCTGATGCAGGGTATGCGGCGACTCCCTGATCAGCTCGATCAGCTGTTTCTCCGTATCGGTAAGTTTAAGGTGCAGCGGCTCTTTGATAAACACCAGGATCGTAGCCGGCGGAGTGTGCCGGCTGGTGTAATCCGCTTCTCTGATCACGGCCAGTTCATCTGTCAGGTAAGGATAACAGGAGGCAATCCAGGAGAGGGGAAAGACGCGCTGGGGACCGATGGTCAACGCTCCCCTGGAATCAACCTGGATCAGGCTGTCGCCGCCCAGTCCGATAGTGACAATATCCGCCGCCTTCACCCGCGTCAGCCAGCCGCCTACCCGGGCGCCCTCTTTGTTTAGAGCAGGGCGGCCGTTTTGAAGTACGGCCACATCAGTGGTGGTGCCGCCTACGTCCACCACAATGCCATCCTGAACGCCGCTTAAGGTAAGCGCGCCGATTATGCTGGCCGCCGGCCCCGAGAGCATGGTTTCAATCGGCTTTTCCCGCGCCACCTGTTCGCTGATCAGGCTGCCATCGCCCCGCACTACCATCAGCGGGGCCCGGATTCCCCGGGCGGTGATACTTTTTTTAACCGAATTGATCAAATCGGTGATCAGCGGCATCAGCCTGGCATTTAAAACCGCCGTGTTGGTGCGCTCATGCAAACCCAGGGCTGAGGTCAGCTGATGAGCCGCCACTACCGGGTAACCAGTCAGCTCTGCGATCAGTTTTTGCACCTGCAGCTCCTGTACAGGGTTGCGTACGCTTAAATAGCCGGAAACGGCAAAGGCGTCCACCTGATCTTTCATCTTCAAAATCGCATTTCGGGCTGCCGGCAGGTCTAAGGCCGACCTGATATTTCCTCTGATATCGCAGCCCCCGTCAATTAAGGCAATATGAGGGGTAGGCAAGCTTTGCTGCGGCGTAAACCCGATCAGGATCAGCCCCACCTCCGCCCCCTGCCCTTCAACCACAGCGTTGGTGGCCAGCGTGGTGGAAAGGGAAACCATTTTAAGATGCCCTAGATCTATCCACTTTGCTTCTCCAAGTAAGATGTCAAGGCAGTTGTCGATAGCCGCGGCCAAGTTGTGCCTGGTCGTGATCACCTTAGTTTTGGCCAAAATCTCTTTACGCTCCAGATCAAAGAGCACGCCATCGGTAAATGTGCCGCCTGTGTCAATGCCTAAGGCCAAACTAGCCATACACAAGCTCCTTTGCGCTGTGCTGCAGGTTGAACCAGGAGTTCATCACGTTGCCCCCCCTCACCCTGACCCTCTCC
>JAGXSR010000064.1 GCA_018333405.1 Dethiobacter sp.
CAGTAAAGAAGATATCCGGCCCATTTCCTATATCAAAGCCAATGCGGCAGAGATATTAGAGCAAGTTAACAAGACCCAAAGGCCTGTCTATGTTACCCAAAATGGAGAGGCCAGGGCGGTTTTATTAGATCCGGGATCTTATGAAAAAATGAAAAAAGCCCTTGGGTTGCTAAAACTGCTGGCCCAAGGAGAGCGTGATATCGCGGAAAGAGAGTTTATGCCGCAAGAAGAATTTTTCGCCGGCATGGATCAGCGCTTTGAGAACAGAGATAAATAAATACCAGGTTTTCTGGACCCGGGCCGCCATGCAGGACCTAAAAAATATCATTGAATATATTGAATCTGAGAGTGAGGCTCAGGTCCGAAAAATATATTTAAAGATCAAACAAAAAGCGGCTGACTTAAACCGGATGCCGCTGCGGGGAAGAATCGTTCCGGAGCTGAATTATTTCAATATTCTCGGCTACCGGGAGCTAATCAGCCCGCCCTGGAGGATTATTTACCGGGTTGAAGCAGATAAAGTATGGGTTCTGGCTGTAATAGACTGCAGGAGAAATGTAGAAGATTTATTGTTGGACCGACTGATGAAAAACAACAGATGATCCCGTTTTTACGCTTAACTAAACCCGCTCCCTGTTTTAACCGGAAAACCGGGGCGCAATCCTCTTAAGTAAACTGCTTTTTTAAACAGCTTGTCGGCCGAAAGAGGGTTTAGCCGGCGACAGCAGTACTCTCTGCCCAGATGGTGGTAAGTATCGCTGCCCAGGCGATGGTAAGGCAAAAGCTCGATTCCCTTAATTTTTGTAAGTTTCATGCAAAATTCCATGGTGGCCAGCAGGTTTTTTTCTGTATCGTTTATCCCGGGAATCAGGGGGATACGGACTACTATCTCCAGCGGAAATGCACTTTGCTCAATTTTAACGATATTGTCAAGGATCAGTTCATTGCCGGCCCCGGTCCACCGGGTGTGGCGCCGGCTATCCATATGTTTGATGTCGGCGTAAAGCACGTCCAGCCAGGGCAGCACCGCCTCAATGTCCGCAAAATCAAGATGGAGACAACTTTCCACGGCGGTGTGCATACCCAGCTTTTTGCATCCTTTCAGTACGGCTTGTGCAAAACCGGGCCGGCTCAGAGGTTCGCCGCCGCTTAAAGTCACCCCTCCCCCTGAATGGAAATAAAATATTTCATCTTTGACGATTTCCCGCAGAGCCTCCGCCGCGGTAATTTTATACCCGTACCATTTAATGGCCCGGTTTGGACAAATTGAGGCGCAGCGGAAGCATTTTTGGCAGCGCCTGCCGTCGATTCCGATTGCCGGATGCTTAGCTGCAACAAAGAGCGCTTTAGCCGGGCAGAACTCCACACACCGGCCGCAAAGTGTGCATCGGTGGCGCAGGTATCCGCGTTCCGGATCCGGCGCCTGGCTTTCAGGGGTTGAGCACCAGGCGCACTTAAGCGGGCAGCCTTTGAGGAAGAGCACTGTTCTTAAACCCTGCCCGTCGTGAATGGCGCTTCGCTCTATCCGGATGATGGTTGCAACTTGATCGGCGTCTGTGTGCATCGTGTTCTATCCTACCGAGATGCCCTGCTGGACTGTGCGGCCGATGATTTCATCCTGCACATCTTTGCCCAGCTCCACGAAGTAAGCGGTATAACCGGCTACCCGCACTAAAAGTCCCCGGTAATCCTCAGGCTGCTGCTGAGCGCGGATCAGCTTATCCTGATCGATAACATTAAATTGCACATGATATATCCCAAGGCTGCACAGGCTTTTTAAAAGGGCCATCAACATGGCCATTCCGTTTTCAGTGGTTAAAAGTGCCGGCTCAATTTTCATATTCAACAGTGTACCCTGCACAAAGCGGCCATGAGGAATATGGGCAACCGATTTCAGAACGGCACCGGGACCAAGAAAGTCGGTGCCGCCGGTCGGGCTGACCCCGTCGGCCAGTGGCTGCCATGCCCGCCGGCCCGAGGGCAGGGCGCCGATCTCAAGCCCGAAAGGGGTATTGCCCGATACGGGGAGAATGCCGGGGGTCATTCGCCCGTATTTGCTTTCGTGTTTTTCAATTTCGTCGGCGATAAAAGTTAAAATGCTTCCGGCGATCTCATCGGTATAAGCATGATCGTTACCGTACTTGGGCGCCTCCAGGCACAAACGGCGTATATCCGCGCAGCCTTCAAAGTCGCACTCCAGGGCTTTGAGCAGGGCGGGCATAGTTAGCTGCCCGCTCTCAAAAACCAGGCGGCGCACCGCGGCTAAACTGTTCACCAGGTCGGCGATGCCGATCAGTATAATCCCGTTCCCGGCGTTGTATTTGGCCCCGCCCCAGGCGTAATCTTTTGCCCGCTCCACACACTCCCGGAAAGTTAAAGATAGAGCGGGGCAGGGGCGGTTTAACCCGATTTCATCGAGCACGTGACTACCGGACACCACCGCCCGGATCACATATGCGAGCTGCTTTTTCAACGCTTCCAGAAAATCGCTGAAGCCTCTAAACCGGAGCGGATCACCAGTCCGGGCGCCGATATACTGGCCGCTTTTTCTGTTTTTTCCGTCCAAAAGGGCTAGTTCGACAACCGCGCCTAAGTTTATATCCGCCAGCGCCGTGTACTGACGCAGCCTCCCTTCCAGGTTGGTTTCCACACAGCCACACGGGTTCCAGTTATAGGCCTCTTTTAGGGGGATACCCTTATTCATCAGCATCATGATCCCAAGATCATCATTATGAAAAGCCGGAAAACCACTGCCCAAACCGATCAGCTCGACGATTTTGCGCAAAAATGCGCCCGGGTTTTTAGCCAGGCTAAAACGGACGGAAAGCGAGGGCTGATATAGCCGCACATCCATGGTCGCCTGAAGAATTAAGTAAGAGAGATCATTTACCGCGTCTTGGCCGGTGTCGTCGACTCCACCGGCGCAAACATTTTGGAACATGGGATAACCGGCGGCGAATTCGGCGGTTAAAGCATCCTGAAAAAGGCACGGCTCACTGAATTTAACCCAGAGGCAGTTAAGAAGTTCTTGCGCTTCGTCCCGGGTAAGCCGCCCGGCCTCAAGGTCAGCCTTATAGTAAGACCACAGGTACTGGTCCATCCGGCCGGGGTTGTAGCTGGCCGCGTTCTGCTCCATGAAGATGCAGGTGTGGTAAAAATAGATTGACTGCAGCGCTTCCCGGAAAGTGCGGGCCGGGTTGGCCGGAACATGGCGGCATACGGCCGCTATCTCTGAGAGCTCCAGTTTCCGGATGGGATCTTGCTCAAGCGCAGCCAGCCGCTCCGCCTCTGCGGCATAACGTTCCGCCAGCTTGATTATGCCGTCTG
>JAGXSR010000065.1 GCA_018333405.1 Dethiobacter sp.
TCCCGGTGGCGCCGATACCTTTTGCCCCCGCTGCGGCCGGCTCCTGATACGCCGCCACCGCTATGAAACTTCTATCAGCGGCCTGGACGGTTCTTTCTGTCACACCTGCCGCTTTAAGGTCCGTATTGTTCTCCCGCCGGAAGTAAACTAGAATGAATCATTGGCAAGTTCTTTATACTATCTGTAGAATCTCTCATCCCGCGGATTTGCCGGCGCCATTATCCTGTTCTTTGAAGGTATTTGCGAAAATAAAAGCGAATATCTTATTAAATCGGCGGTTACTTGATTAAAGATCTGTAAAAGAGGGGTCAACGGCCACGTGGGTATCTGGGAGACTATCACTGCGGCCCTTGCGCAGCTGAATATTAACTGGTGGCGCGACAGTATAGATATACTGATTGTGGCCTACCTGTTCTACCGCCTTATATTGGTCATCCGCGGCACACGCGCCGAACAGCTGGTAAAGGGACTGTTTTTATTGTTGCTGGCGATGATCGCCAGCTACCAGCTGCAGCTAAATACGCTAAATTGGCTGCTCCGCCAGATGACATTGGGGTTAGCCATCGCTGTGCCCATAGTTTTTCAGCCCGAACTTCGCCGGGCCCTGGAGCAGTTGGGCCGCGGCAAACTATTTCAGCGCACCTACTGGAATTGGAACCCCCAGGAGTTTGATCATCTCTTAAGCGAACTGCACAAGGCTATTCCTGTGCTGGTAAAAAAGCGAATCGGCGCGCTGATCGTTATCGAACGGGAAACAGGACTGAAAGATTGGGTTAAAACCGGCGTCCTGGTTGAAGGGATCATCTCGGCGGAGCTTTTAATTAACATTTTTTTTCCGCGCAGCCCCCTGCACGATGGCGCGGTGATTATCCGGGGCAACCAGATCGTTGCCGCCGGCTGTTTTTTGCCGTTGACGGATGACCCGTACTTAAGCAAAGAACTGGGAACAAGACATCGGGCCGGTATCGGTCTGTCTGAGCATTCCGATGCGGTAGCGATAATTGTATCCGAAGAAACCGGGGTGATTTCCGTCGCCCATAACGGGATTTTAACCCGCTACCTGGATGATAAAAAACTGCGCTCCATCCTGATCGATTTATGCGCTCCTCCCCGGAGCGAGGGTCTCAACATCTGGCGGTGGAGGAATAGCAAATAGCAATGGAAAAATTTATGCGCAGCAATCTGTTCGCCTGGATTTTGGCCTTGTTTTTGGCTCTAGCTATGTGGCTGTTTGTGATGGCTGACAATATTACCCGCACTACGCCTGCGCGCAAGCAGTACCGGGAGATACCTCTGACTGTGGAAAATTTGGCCGACGGCCTGATGATCATGGAGATGCCCGCAACGGTCTCAGTAACGCTGGAGGGGCTGTCCGAGGATTTTGACGGGTTGTCCGGCGCGGAACTGGAGGCATATATTGACGCGGCAGGCACAGGGCCGGGCGCCCACCTGATGAGGGTCAGGGGCACACCGCCCCACGGCTTGAGGCTGGTCTATTTCTCTCCGGAGCAGGTGAGCATTACCATTGAGCAGATCGACTCCGCCGTATTCCAGCTGTTTGTGGAATTTTTCGGCCAACCGGCGGAAGGCTGGACCCGGAGAACTTTTTCCATGGACCCGATGCAAATCAGGGCGGAAGCGCCCCGTTCAGTTTTTGAACAGATCCACCGTGTTGTCTTAAGGGTTGATCAGAACGGTATGCGCGATCAATACCGCCAGGACCTTACACCAATGGCCGTGGACAGGCAAGGAGCAGAGGTGGCGGGCGTAACGCTGATTCCGGAAAGGATCGCTGTTTCCATAACCCTGGTTCAGGTTGAAGAGGATGCGCCGTAAAATAAAAATCTCTCTCCCCTGAGCTTTGTTAATGCAAGCGCTCAAACCGCTACAGCTTGTAGCGGCGCAGGCGCAATGAATTAAGCAGAACAGAGACGGAAGACATGGCCATAGCCAGGGCGGCGATTTCCGGCCGTAGCTGCCCGGATGCGGCAATAGGTATGGCCAGCACGTTATAACTGAAAGCCCAGCCCAGGTTTTGCCGGATGATGGCAAACGTATTTTGGGCCAGGCTAAATAACGTCACAATCGAAGAAAGGTTGCCGCGAATCAGCGTAACATCCGCTGCTTCAATGGCGATGTCGGTCCCGGTGCCTATGGCGATGCCGACATTGGCTTGCGCCAGCGCCGGGGCATCATTGATCCCGTCGCCGACCATCGCCACCGTCAGCCCTTCCGCCTGCAATTTGCGCACCTCCGCCTCTTTCTGATCCGGCAGTACCTGCGCCAGAACCCGGCTGATGCCAACCTGGCGGGCGATGTAGCCGGCTGTGCGTTCATTGTCGCCGGTCAGCATAACCGTAACTCTGCCTGCGGCGCTTAACGCGGCAATGGCTCGCGCACTATCTTCTTTTACGACATCAGCGACGGCGATAATCCCGACCAGATTCCCGTCTACAGCAGCCAGCATCGCTGTTTTCCCTTCGCTCTCCAAAGCGGAAAGCGCCTCTTCGGCAAAAGCAGAATCAATCCCGTGCTCAAGCATCAGTTTTCTGTTGCCGAGTAAAAGCGATCGGCCCCCAACTTTGGCCTGAATGCCTTGTCCGGGGATCGCCGCAAATTCTGCTGTTTTCTGTAGCTCCAAACCCTTGGCTGCTGCCGCCCTGACTACGGCCTGCCCCAGCGGATGTTCAGATCCTGCTTCAGCGCCGGCCGAAAGTTGCAACAGCGCCTCTTCGCTTAAATCACTGAACAGCACTATCTCGGTCAGGGTCGGCTCGCCCTTGGTAATAGTGCCGGTCTTATCAAAAATTATGGTGTTCACAGCGAGCAGCGTCTGCAAACTCTCGGCGTCTTTGACCAGGATGCCGTTTTCCGCGCCCAGGCCGGTACTCACCATAATCGCTGTCGGTGTAGCCATGCCTAAAGCGCAGGGGCAGGCGATCACCAGGACGGCTACGGCCGAAAAAACTGCCCGCTCTAACGCGCCATGACCTCCATAAAGCAGCCAACCGGCAAAAGTTACCGCCGCAATCAACAGGACTGCCGGCACAAAATAGCCGGTCACCCGATCGGCCAGCACCTGAATCGGCGCCTTGGAGCCCTGCGCCTCCTCCACCATGCGAATTATTTGCGCCAGAAAAGTATCTTTCCCCACCCGGGTAGCTCTAAATGTGATCAAGCCATACTTGTTGATCGTGGCGCCGGTTACCGGGTCGCCCGCAGTTTTTTCCACCGGCATACTTTCTCCGCTGACCATTGATTCGTCAATGCTGGTATCTCCTTCCACAATCTCTCCATCCACCGGGATTTTTTCACCGGGGCGGACAACGAGCAGATCGCCGACCCGGACCTGCTCCACCGGAATCTCCACTTCCCGGCCGTCCTGTAAAACGGTAGCCGTTTTAGCCCCGAGCTGCAACAGCTTCCTTATGGCGCTGCTTGTTTTGCTTTTGGCGATAGCCTCCAGATAGCGCCCAAGCAGGTGAAAAGCCATGATCATGCCGGAAATACCCATAAAAGAAACGGTATGCGGTCGGAAAAAGGCCACCATTCCCCAGGCATAAGCCGCCAGCGTGCCAATGGAAATTAAAACATCCATGTTGGCGCTGCCGTGCCTGACCGAGCGCCAGGCGCCGCGGTGCGTAGGCAGACCCGCGATAAACACGATCGGTGTAGCCGCCAGTAACATCAACCAGTTGTGAGCGGGGAGATGCAAATTGAGGCCGTACTCCAGGATCATCACCAGCTCCGTCAGAAAAGTCACCGCCAGGGCGATAATAACCACCCGTTTTCGGGCCGTCAGCTCTGCGCGCTCACGTGCCTCACGGCTATCGATCTGCGGCTGACCGGCAGTTGCCGGCTCAACGATGCTGTAGCCCAGGTCGGTAATCAGCTCGCGGAATCTATCCGGCCCGGTTATTTTCGGATCGTAAGTTACGGTCACCTTTTCAGCGGCAAAGTTGACCACCGCTTCCCGGACCCCTGCCGTTTTCTGCAGAGATTTTTCGATGCTTGCCGCACAGGCGGCGCAGCTCATGCCGCCGACGGCAAACGTTTCTTTGCTCAATATTTCCGGCTTACTCAAACAGTCCACCTCCGTATAAGTGTCCACCTGTATAACTCTACGAATGAATAAATAAAAAACACTGCATCAGCCGGCGCCGGAAATTTTAATTAATAATAATTTCGCAGGCCATGTTTTCACCCGCGGCCGCCTGGTATAGTCGTTGGTCAAAAGTTAATACTAACAATTCGGGAAGTTCGGTTTGAAGGGTTTTCGCCGTCGCCAGATGCCACAGATCTGCCCCTCGCAAAGGCAATTTCGAAGCTAATTTTCTCATTTCACTTTCAGCGGGACCAATTTTTAACCTTCTCCACGGTCCTGATTCCAAGGACTCCCGGGATGCCTCGACCAGCAGATCATCCGTCAGCCGTTCTCGTTTGATCCTGTATAAAACGGCATAAATTTCCGCCAGAGTCAGGCTGGAGAGTAGATGGAAAGCATCGTACCCGGCGTAGCGTAAAGCCAGTTCGCTGTAGCTGTCCTGCAACAGGGTGGAGAGCACCGCTGAACTGTCCCAGTAGATCACCGTTATAACCCTTGATTTCACCTGCTGCGGTCCTCCTGCAATAACGTCTGGGCCTTTTCTCCGGGAAAAGGAAGGGGCGCCGGCATTTTTCGCGGATAACGATTTAGCGGCTCTATCCAGCCGGCATATTCCAGCTTGGCCAACCGCGCTTCCAGCGAAAGAGCTTCGTCAATAATAGGAGCTAACCTGGCCACTGGTTTACCCCTTTCCGTGAGGATTATTTCCGCGCCCTTCCTGACCTCATTTACCAGTCTGCTAAAATTCGCTTTGGCTTCCCGCAACCCGCAACTCGGTTTATGCAAAATTATCGCCCCTTTTTGCAACTACATGACTACAATTCTATTGTAGTTGGTGTAGCTACCGGTGTCAAAAAATATTTTCCAGTTTAAAATGGTGCGTCTATCCGCCGCTGTCGATGTGATCAATATGCCAACATCGATTCAGGCGTCCC
>JAGXSR010000066.1 GCA_018333405.1 Dethiobacter sp.
CAAAGCTTCGCGGATTAGCAAATCGGTTTACCCCCTTTTAATTTGGCGCTGCGGCCTTGATGCCGGCGGTTATTGATAGTCGGCCTGATAGACTATTTTGCCTCCGACGAAAGTTTTGCGGACAAAAGGGTAATCCCGGTATAATTCAACCGACGGCAGTAAGCGCTTCGATCGGTTTGGGATCAACCTCTTCGATAGCATCCGCGAACAGCTTCCCGAGCATCCCTACTGAGCTCAAGGCCAGAGCCATCACTCCCGGAAAGGGCCCCAAGCCGACGATGGCTACGAAGAGCAAGAGAATGATTAAATCCGGCAGAGCTCTTTGGCCTGAGAGCAGACCCCTGGCAATTTCGCGGACGGTCCGGTTGAGCGTAATATTGCCGGCCGCCGGCAAACTAATCGCCAAAGATTTGGGTTAAATCATCGCTCCGGTCCGGACACCTCGGCCACATATCAGCAGTTGCCTATTATCAGGCGCAGCAGTATAATCGTACTAAAGATTCGCTTGCCGCCCTGGCCTCTGATACCAGGAAGCGTCCGGCCCAGTCATTATTGAGCGGCGCTGCCGGCGGCGCGAAACATTTGTAGCCAAGGAGAAGGAGGATATATCAATGGCTTTTAAAATCAAAGACAGTGTAACCTGGGTAGGCAAGATTGATTGGGAGCTGCGCCGCTTCCACGGAGAAGAGCTGTCCACTCATAAAGGGACTACATATAACTCATACCTGGTGAAGGGAGAAAAAACGGCGCTCATCGACACAGTCTGGCTGCCTTTTGCCGGCGAGTATGTGAAAAACTTAAAAAATGTAATCGATCTTAAAGATATCGATTACATTGTCGCCAACCACGCGGAGATAGACCACAGCGGCGCCTTGGGCGAGCTTTTGCGGGAAATTCCCGGCACGCCGGTTTACTGCACCGCGGCCGGTGTGAAGTCGCTCAAGGGGCATTTTCATCAGGACTGGAATTTCAGGCCGGTAAAAACGGGGGACAGGCTGGATCTGGGCGGCAATGAGCTTATATTTGTGGAGGCCAGAATGCTGCACTGGCCGGACAGCATGTTTTGTTATCTCACCGGGGAAAACATCCTTTTTTCCAACGACGCTTTCGGCCAGCATTATGCCTCAGAGCATATGTATAACGATCTGGTCGATCAGGATGAGCTTTATCGGGAAGCGGTTAAATACTATGCCAACATTCTCACGCCGTTTAGTCAACTGGTCACCGCTAAAATCAATGAACTGACAGCGCTAAATTTGCCCGTGGAGCTGATCTGCCCGAGCCACGGTATAATCTGGCGTAAAGAGCCGCTGCAGATTGTGCACAAATACCTGAAATGGGCAGCGGACTACAGGGAAAACCAGGTTACCGTAATTTATGACACCATGTGGGACGGCACCAGGAGAGCCGCCGAGGCAATTGTTTCAGGAATAAAAAGCGCAAATGAAACGGTAAATATCAAGCTGTACAACGCCGCCCGCTCAGATATCAATGATATTGTCACCGAAGTTTTTAAATCAAAAGTAATTGTCGTCGGATCGCCGACCATAAATAAGGTTATGCTGCATTCCATAGCTGCTTTGTTGGAAATGATTAAAGGACTTCAATTTAAGCAAAAGAAAGCTGCCGCCTTCGGCTGTTATGGCTGGAGCGGCGAAGCGGTTAAGCTGATTGCCGAAAAGCTGGAAGACGCCGGGCTGGAGGTGGCGCACGCCGGGCTGAAAATGTTGTGGAATCCGGACGAAAGCGCCCTGACCGCCGCTGTCGAACTGGGGAAAGAGATTGGCAAGCTGGCCGCCGCGGAGAGCTGAGCGCAAATTACGAATCGGCAGCGGGTTGGGCTAGGGTGAGGGCAGACCTGGCCTAATGGCATAGTGAGGGATTATTTCTATCCTTCCGCTGCTGCCGCAGGCGGCATAGGTCCCTACTCGGCGTGCCCGACAGGCATGATCATCAGCGGTTCCGATTCAATCCCCATCAGCTCTTTGAGCTGCTCATCAATGAAGGCGCCGACGGCTACGGTCGCAAGCCCTAAGGTTTCTGCCTGGAGATATATGTTTTGGGTAATGTGCCCTGCCTCCATATGCACATACCGTATCCCTCGCTCTCCGTAGCGCTGGGTAGTCCGCCCGTACTCGGCGGCAAGGATGATGATGGCCGGGGCCTGGGCGATAAACTGCTGTTCGAGAGCAGCCCTCGCCACATCTTCCCTTATGTCGCCCTCCAGTACCGGCCGCAGGCTGTGCGCCTCGTGCTCGTAGCGGTATATGCCCGGGGTCAGGTTTTCCACATTACCGGCGACCAGGTAGATATTCATGGGATGGGTGGCGCCGGCAGACGGCGCGGTGCGGGTGGCGCCGGTTACCCCGTCAATATTTACCCCCTGGGCAGCCCAGAGTATCTGCCCCGCCGTGTCCAGGGTCAGCGGCTGATCGCTGAAATCGCGCCGGGAAACCCTTGTGAATAGCGCTTTTTCCAGAGATACGTTGCTGTCGTGGGCAGGTGGCGGTAATATAATCGGCCCGGCAGCGACATTTAGTGTCTCCGGCAGCCTTTCTTCTGCCACCCGGCATCCAGACCAAAAAAACGCGCCGGAGATCAGGCAGGTTAAAGCGGCGAGGAAAAGAAAGCTCATCAGATCTCACTCCTTTAGGTTGATCGTTTGAAGCTACCACTGCGTTTTATAAAAGTTGGCCTCACGCCAATAAGGTTCCACCAACTGCTCCAGGCGGCGCAGCTCTTCTTCCGGCAAAGGTTTAAATGAGGCGGCGATTTGTGCGTTTTCTTCAAGCTCAGCGACCGTGGAGATTCCCACTACGGCGCAGCTGACGGGAAAGCTAAAAACATAGCCCAGGGCTTCTTGCATGGTGCTGATTCCTCCCTCCCGGAAGATGCGCCCGTAAGAGGCCACTTTCATGGCGATAACCCCCATATTCTTAGCGACGGCAGCCGGCAGCAGCTCTTCCTGGAAGGGTTGGTAGTACGGGTCTCCCGCATTAAGGGAGAGCATAAGGCAGTCAAAATTGTATTCATTGATCCCCTGTGCCAGAACTGACGGGTGCTTATGGCCGGTAATGCCGGTAAACCGGATCAGCCCTTCGTTTTTCAGCTTCTCCAGCGCCGCCACCGCTCCATCCGGGCGCAGCGCTGCTTCCAGGTCGGCAAGGTCGTGGACGGCGTGCAGCTGTAAGAGGTCGAGATAGTCCGTTTGCAGGCGCTTCAGGCTCTGCTCGAAAAGCCGCATAGTGCCGTCGTAGGTGCGGTCCAGGGTTTTGCCGGCCAAAAAGATCTCTTGCCGCCGGCGTTTCATTACCGAGCCGATATGCACTTCGCTTTGGCCATAAGTCGGCGCTGTATCGATAAAGTTTATGCCTAAGTCAATCGACCGCTCAACCAGAGCCGCAGATTCTTCGGGCGACCCCGATCGGGCTACGGCGAAGGCGCCTCCCAGGGCAAGAATACT
>JAGXSR010000067.1 GCA_018333405.1 Dethiobacter sp.
TGCCTGAAGCTACCCGTTTGCGCCTTGGCATTGACGATCGGCTGCTTAGGCTTTCCGTAGGCATTGAGCATATCTCCGACTTGCGCAACGACCTGGAGCAAGCGCTTGGCAGCTGACAGATAACGCATAAATATTTCAGCTGCGCTGATTTCCAGCCCGGCAAAAAAATATGAGCTTAAAATATCCCCCTGCTTGCAGGCGGTGTGCAGCCAGGTTGTCAGCAACTTATGCCCGTGCTACAATTCAATATAGAGTTATATAGTTGCCGGAAGTAAGGTAGCCCAAGGAGGGATAACAGTGAGACAGGTAATTGTTTATCCGGGTGAAGATGGTTACTGGATTGCAGAATGCCCCAGCTTGCCCGGCTGCCTCAGTCAGGGGGAAACAAAGGAGAGGGCCATTGTCAATATAAAGGAGGCAATTGAGGGATATTTAGCAGCGTTGAAAGAGGACGGTCTGCCTATTCCTGAAGAACGCTTTGAAACTATTGTGGTGGCCATATGAGCAGGTTGCCGGCGATTTCCGGCCGAATCTGTGTCAAGGCGCTGGAAAAGACGGGCTTCTACCTCAAGCGGTGGGAAGGAAGCCATATGATTCTGCGACGGGGCTATCCTTTTGCGCAGGTGGTCGTACCTGACCATAAGGAATTGGATCGGGGAACCCTGCGAGCTATCATCAGGCAAGCAGATCTGAGTATAGCTGAGTTTGTGGACTTGTTGTAGCGCTGCCGCCAACACCGCGAGTTAGGGGGGAGAAAAGATTTGGATTGGGAGACAAAGCTGATTCATGCCGGCTTAGACCCGGACGAGCATTACGGCGCGTTGAGCGTTCCGGTGTACAACGCCTCTACCTACCGGCAGCGTTCAATAGAAAAGCCGGGCCGCTACGAATACGGCCGCTCGGGCAATCCGACCCGAAACGCGCTGGAAGCGCTGATCGCTGAGCTTGAGGGCGGGAAACACGGTTTTGCTTTTGCTTCAGGCGTGGCGGCGATTGCTTCGGCTCTCTGCCTGCTGGAAGCAGGGCAGCACGTTTTGGCCTGCCGCGATATTTACGGCGGCACATACCGGCTGCTGTCCGGACTCTTCCCGCGTTTTGGCATCACGCACAGCTTTATTGATACTACCGACCCGGCGGCGGTGGCCGCTGCCATCCGCCCGGAAACAAAGGCGCTTTTTCTGGAAACACCTTCCAATCCGTTGCTGAAGATAACCGATCTGGCTGCTTGCGCCCTTCTGGCCAAAGAGCGCGGGCTTTTAACCATTGTTGATAACACCTTTATGACGCCGTACCTGCAGAGGCCGCTTGACCTTGGCTGCGACGTGACGGTCTACTCGGCCACCAAATTCCTTGGCGGCCACAGTGACGTGGTTGCCGGTCTGGCGGTGGTGGCCGACCGGGAGCTGTCGTCCCGCCTGCGTTTTGTGCAGACCGCTTTTGGGGCGGTGCTTGGCCCGCAGGATAGCTGGCTGGTGATGCGCGGCATCCGGACCCTGAAAGTGCGCATAGATGCCCAGCAAGAGACGGCGCAAAAACTATCAACTTGGCTGAACGCGCACCCGCTGGTGGGTAAGGTTTACTATCCGGGGCTGCCGGGGCATCCGGGCGCTAAACTTCACGGCGCTCAAAGCAGAGGACCGGGCTGTGTACTAAGTTTTGCGCTGGCGGACGGCGAGGCGGCAAAGCGCTTTTTGCATGCCGTACACCTGCCGGTGCCGGCCGTTTCCCTCGGCGGAGTTGAAAGTATCTTAACCTACCCGTCGACCATGTCTCATGCTGCCCTGCCTGCTTCCAGGCGCGAAGAGATTGGTGTAGGCGACAACCTGGTGCGCCTTTCCGTTGGACTGGAATCGTTTGCCGATCTGAAAGAGGGCTTGGATCGGGGGTTACGTGGGGTACGGGGCGATCCTTAAAGGGACCAAACGGCAGTAAATAAAAATAGGCTCCGCTGTAAGATTAGATCTTACCGTGGAGCCTTCCTGTTACTCTGCGCAAATATAGCCCGAAAGAATGAATCCGTCAGAGACCACACTGCAGTGTATAGTTTGAAACAGGGCCCGTTGAGAGGCGACTATTTACTGCAGCGGATCCGTGACTGAACCCATAAACAGGATCGAGCCGGTCTTATTGTCGACGATACTGAAAAAGAAAGGCCGATCAATGACCATATTAAAGGCGGGTGCTTCCTCTTGTCTGATCTCTACGGAAGTGGCAGCAGCAGCCTCAGTGCCTTTCTCATTTACTTCAATAAAGGTCTTATGTTTGACCTCGGCAATAAAAAGCTGCGGAGGGACTTGCTTCATACCTGAAAAATCGGCCAAGCCCGCGACAAAGGCAATCTCCATGCCCAGCGCCTTTAGCACATCGTTTAGTGAAGATTCATACTCAAATTTGAAGCGGGGCAGCCCTACATAGCCTTCCGTTTCCCGAAACTGTTCCAGCCAAGCGCTCCATTGGGCCGGTGTAAGATTTTGGTAAAATTCATCCAGGGTTAAGCCTTGGTCAGGCAAAAAGATGTACATACTTAGTCGTTCGTTCTTGCCGTAAGGCAAGCTGATCGCCTGAAAACCGTCGCCCACCAGAGCTTGAAAATCGCCTTCCCGGAACATGACCGGATGTTGTTTGCTGCTCCCGTCCGGCAGGTTAAAGGGGATTTCACGGGTCTGTTTCGGATCAAACGGATCTGTCCAGTCCGCTTTAAAGTAGAGGGCGTTAATCAGGAAGAGCACAGTCAACGGGTGAATCGGCGGCTCGATCAGATCTTTAATTTTTCCCTTCGTTTGTTGTTCCACCCACCGATTGATCGTATCGGCAGCATCGGGCAGAGCGAAGTCCAGTGTAGCTACTTCGGCTCCGAAATAGTCGCGGTTGCGCTGCAGGAAATCCTCATAAAATGCTTTCCCATGGCGCGCCCAGAGTGAATTGGCGATAGCCAGCTCTACTTTTGGATCCGGGTTTTCCAATATCGTGCGCAGGTCGGCGAACGCAGTGTTGATCTCTTCCAAAGTCATCTCCTGCAGACCCAGCACGTTGGCCATAGCTGTAGCGGTCTCCCCGCCTGCCCCATTATAAGTCATAGCCAGAGCCAGGGAGACGCTGGCCGGAGAGATAAACAAATTATCTCCTGCGCCCTCCTGTTTAAGCGCATGAAACAGGTCAATAGCAAAAGTGGTATTGGCCCGGACCAGACGCGGATCCACATAATCGGCCGGTTCAGCAAAAGCGGGATCCATGTTCGCCTGGCATCCGGTTGTGCTGAGGGCCGCAACAGAAAACATAAGCAAAAGCAATACCGTCAATTGAAAACGAAACCTTTTCATATTTCTCCCCCCGTATGCGGGACATTCCTGTGTCTCTCAGGTGTGTCCCTACACCTCGAATATGGGGACATTCCTGTGTCTTTCAGGTGTGTCCCCAAACCTTAAGACCTTTAGGCGGGGCAAAAAGTTTCTAGTTTTCTAAAACAGCGGTTAATAAATGCCGTTCTTTATGGTTATCTGAATTCGTCCTGGAGATAAGCTGTCCGCGCCGGGTCAAAAGGACGCCAGGCCAGAGGCTCTCCCTGCAGAAACGGGTGATTTGATTCATAAGTCGGCCGCGGAGAATGGTAAAATATTCCCAGGGGGATCTTCTCGCCCCATTGGCGGGCCAGATTGAGCGCTGCCGGCCAGTCCGACAGGTCGTGGTTTTCCACAAGATATACCCTTCTTTTATACCAGCCGAAAGTATTGATTTTATTGAAAGAAACGCAGGGCTGCAGAATATCCACTAAGGCATAACCGGGGAAGTTCAAGGCTGCCTTCATTGTTTCTTTCAAGTGCTCCTTTTCCCCGCTGAAGCAGCGGGCCACAAAACCGGCTCCCAGCACCAAAGCCAGGGCCAAAGGCTCCAAGGGAGGCTGCGATACGCCGGCCACCTGGACCCCGGTTTTCATTCCCGGGTCACTGGTAGGGCTGGCCTGCCCCTTGGTCAGGCCGTAAACCTGGTTATTATGCACGAAATGGGCGATATCCGGATTGCGGCGGACTGTATGGATGAAATGGTTGCCCCCTTCACCGTAGCTGTCGCCGTCTCCCGAGCCGACGATCACCTTTAACCGCGCATTGACTGCCCGGGCCCCAAACGCAGGCGGCAGTGCCCGGCCGTGCAACCCGTTAAAGCCGTTTACACGCAGATAATGGGGAATTTTAGCTGCCTGACCGATACCGGAGCAGATCAACACTTCATGAGGCTGCACACAGAGGTCTGCCAAGGCCGCGGCCAAGGCCTCCCGTATGGCAAAATTGCCGCAGCCCGGGCACCAGGCAGTATCTCCCACCAGGTACTCTTCCGCCTTACACATGCCGCTGCACCTCCTGCACAACCTCCCCGGGTAAAAACGGGCGGCCGTCATATTTTAAAATTTGGCGCTCTACCATAAGTCCCGTCTGTCGCCGGATCAAAGAAGCCAGCTGGCCAACGGCGTTGTTTTCCACGCAAAAACTGTATTTGGCCCTGGTCAGAAGATCTGTCAGACGGCTTGCAGGCAGGGGCCATAGATCACTGAAGTGCAAAAGCGCTGCTTTTAGCCCGGCGGTGAACAGGCGATCCACCGCTTCCCTGAGCACCCCATAGGTGGAACCCCAACCCAATAGCAGGATTTCCGCATCAGGATCACCATAGAGCTCTGGTTCATCCATCTCAGCGGCCAGTGCCTTAAGCTTAGCAAGGCGCTTTTCCACCATCAGTCGTCGGGTGGCGGCGTCTTCGATTATATGGCCATTCTGATCATGCTCATCGCTGTCGACTAGGACCACCTCCCCGGGGAACATCCCCGGAAGAGCGCGGGGCGATACACCGCTTTCGGTAAAGCGGTAGCGCCGGTAAGGAGATTCAAGCTCTGTGCTGCTTACCAGGCAGCGGTTATATTTCAGCCTGCCG
>JAGXSR010000068.1 GCA_018333405.1 Dethiobacter sp.
CTTCAAGCTCGCCCCGCTCACCCTCGAAGTTGACCAGATCCATATTGCCCGGCAAAAGCGGCTTGACCTCGTCGTAAATATTTACCTGGTCGATCATATATACAGTCTGCAGCCTATCGGCCTCGAAGTATGCCAGCAAAGTAGGTATTGCTCCGAATGCCAGGATCAGCAGCGGCGTGGCCAGCATCGAGATGATAAAGGTTTTATTGGTCAGATTTCTTTTGATCTCCCAAGCCGTCACTTTTAGCCAGTCAGGCATTCTGCTCACCCCGCGTTACTATGCTTACAAAAATGTCGTGCAGCGATATTCTGTCCATGTGCAGTTCCCTGATCTGCACATCACCGGGCAGATTTTTTAAAAACTGTTCCGGATTTGAGCTCTTCTTAAAATAGATCGTGGTGTGGTTGTGCTGAAAATCGACCCTTTCCACCATCGGTAAAGTTGTAAAATTGATATGCCGGTTGTCGCCGTGGATCACACATTTAAAATCGGCGAAGGATTCCTTTATGCTGTCCATATCGCCCCATAATACTTTTTTGCCTTTATCAATTAAAAATATCCGGTTGCATAACGCTTCGACCATATTCATCTGGTGGGCTGAGAGCAGAATGGATGTGCCGGAGGCAGCCAGCGCTTGTATCTCCTGTTTGAATAGGTCCTGACTTACCGGATCAAGCCCCGAAAAAGGCTCATCTAAGATCAGCAGGTCGGGTTCATGGAGCACCGAGGCGATAAACTGCACCTTCTGCGCCATCCCCTTGGAAAACTCCTCAATCCCGGCTTTTTCCTTGCCGGTTAAGCCGAATTTTTCGAAGTATTCGTATATTCGCGGCGCCGCTTTTTCCCGGGGATAGTTTTTCAGCGCGGCGAGATAAAGCAGGATATGGATCACTTTTACTTTCTTATAAAAGCCGCGCTCTTCAGGCAGGTAGCCGATTCTGGAACGGGGTATGGCGCCGTTTTGTTCGTTTTCCCCGTTGAAGAGAAATCTGATATTGCCTGAGTCGGGGTAAATGATGCCCAATATGGTTCTGATGATCGTCGATTTGCCGGCCCCGTTTGGGCCGACCAGCCCCACGATCTCGCCTCCGGCTACGTTGAAGGAAACGTTGTCTACCACGGTTTTCCCGCCGAATTCTTTTGATATGTTTTCTATCTCCAGCATCTGTGTCATCAGTCAACCTCCGATCGATCGAAGAACCGGCGCGATCTGCCGATATAAATAACAGCCATAACCGCCAGGAGAAGAATGTAGAGCTGGGCATACCAGACGCCGAATTCACGCGCGATTGTAACAGCCAGTGCGATCAGCAGCAGCGAAACCACCATAAAGATGATTGAAAGAGGGCTTACCATTCTGCTCACTCCCATACCCATAATTTGAAGTGACGGGTCAAGCTTCGCTTTTGCGCCCCTTTTTTCTTTGCTTAACGCACTCGCTCAGGAGATATTCGATCTGCCCGTTGATGGAGCGAAAGTCCTCCGCCGCCCAGGCGGCAAGCTCATTCCAAAGGGCAGGGGAGAGGCGCAGCAAAAGCTGTTTTTTCTTTGTCTCTGTATCCGCCATGCATAAAGTTCCTTTGCTTTTCTCAGTATAGCGACCCGCTGTTGACCACCGGTTGGACATCTCTGTTTCCGCAGAGGACAACGAGCAGGTTGCTGACCATCGCCGCTTTACGCTCTTCATCGAGCTGGACGATATTCTGATCACTCAGTTTATCCAGGGCCATCTCCACCATGCTGACTGCACCTTCCACAATCATCTGCCGGGCGTCGATGATCGCCGAGGCCTGTTGCCTTTGCAGCATGACAGAGGCAATCTCCGGAGCATAAGACAAGTGGGTAATGCGCGCCTCCATAATCTTAAGCCCGGCCGTCTCTACCTTTTCCTGAATCTCTTCCCTTAATTTGTCGGCCACCTCCTGGCTGCTGCCGCGCAGGGAGATTTCCCGATCGTCGCTGGTTGTATCATAGGGGTAATTGCGCACAGTATTGCGCAGCGCGGAGTCGCACTGTATGGACAAAAATTCTTTATAATTGTCTACGTTGAAAACCGCTTTCGCCGTATTCACTACCCGCCAGATCACCACGATGCCGATAATAATCGGGTTACCCAGCTTGTCGTTTATTTTCTGTTTTTCGTTATTTAAGGTGATCGCTTTCAGCGAAATCTTTTTATTGGGCAAGTTTATGGATGATTTGGTTTTATCCGTACCGGGCAGCAAGGCGGCTGAGGTCAGGGAAGTGATCGAGGCAGCCGGATTAATGGCGACAACAAAAGGATTGACAAAGAAAAACCCTTCGCCTTTTAGCGTGCCGTAATATTTTCCAAACAAAGTTAACACCAGCGCCTCATTAGGTTGCAGCACCTTCAGTCCAATAAAAATAAGGGGGCCTTTGATTAAAAGATAGAAAAATCCCACGACGATCAGGGCGGTATGCAGCGCGCTACCCTCTCCGCCTTCTATCGCCCGGATCCCTAAAACGACCATAACGGCCGCGACGATCATCAGCATAATATTGAGCAGCAAAATCGGTATACCCGGCAGGGTTTTTGGAGCGACCTCTTCCTGATGCGCCGGCCTCTCGTTTATTTTGTTTGTTTCGGCCATGGTCAGACATCTCCTCATTGGACAAATTTGATATTATATTAATATCATATACATATTACAGCGCAGCGTAGCGGAAGTCAAGAAATATTTCCGAGATAAAACCTTTAGCAGAGACACGGCAGACTGCGCTCCTACGGCTTCCTGGAGTTTTGAACAATTGCGGTGGAATGGTTGCGGATTCATGGAAATGGTTGATGAGGCAATATGATTATGTGAAACTGGATGAATGGATGATTATGCCCAATCACATGCACGGAATTATCGTTATTTCGGACGATGGTAGGGGCGGTTCGCGAACCGCCCCTACGGAGAAACGCAAACCTGTCGGACGTCTGATTGGTGCGTTCAAAACGGTGTCTAACAAACGCATCAACGAATTGCGCGACAATCCCAATTTAGGAAAATACGAATCCGAAAAATCCAGAGCTGCAACAAGAGATTATCGCTCTTTCGGTGAGCAGGGCGATCAGTGATTCCTGTCCCTTTATAAAGATTTCCATGAAGGAGACATAGATCATCACCCCGGCTGAAAAGCCGAGCGCTACAGACAGGAATTTTACGTTGGTCTGTTTAGTGAAAAAGGCTAAAGCGCTGCCTATTACGGTGGCCAACCCGGCGAAAACGGTGAGTCCAAAGGCAAACAGTAAATTTTGGGGCTCCATTTTGCACCTCTGCTTAGCGTTTGATCAGCCCTGCAAGTTGCGGCGAAAGCTATTTAATGCTCAAAGAAGGCTTTGCCTCGTCGGTCCTCCCGCTCGCCCAAGCTTGACTGTTAATTTGCCGGAAACCGACGGCGCCGGTAATGTCGACACGGTTTCGGATGGCAAATTGCGAATTGAAAATCGCGCCAGTCTTTAAGCCTTCGGGCTGCCGTGGACCTTGCCGGGATCAGTATGCCATAATACTACCAAATCTATGGCTTTCCTGCAACTCCCAGTCTTTATTGCTTGACAATTTCACCGATTTACGGCATTAATTATTTCATGAATTTAAATAAAAAGATAAAAACAGGGCGCAGTCGTTAAGCGGGGAGGGGCTTTTTATGATGGTCAACTATAATTACACGGCCGTGCAGAAGATTATTGATAAACACGAGCGATCTCCGGAAGCTTTGATTGCCGTGCTGCAGGATATTCAGGAGGAGTACAGCTATCTTCCCGAGAATTTGCTCCTTTACTTAGCCAAGACCCTTGGCGTCGCCTCTTCAAGAGTCTATGGGGTGGCCACTTTTTACGAAAATTTTTCCCTGGAGCCGAAAGCCAAATATCTGATCAAGATTTGCGACGGCACAGCCTGTCATGTTAAGAAATCAACGGAGATCCTGGCTGCTTTGAGAAGGGAGCTTAAGATCAGCGAAGAGAAGCGCACCACGAGCGATATGTTGTTTACGGTGGAAACTGTTTCATGTATCGGCGCTTGCGGGTTGGCGCCGGCGATCATGATTAACGACAAGATATATCCCAGGATGACTCCTGAATCGACAGTAAATTTGCTAAGCAGCATCAGAGAGGAGGAGACCTCCGGATGAAAATCAAGTCCATGTCTGATTATAACCGGTTATCCGGTTTATGCGCCCGGGCGCTGGATAATCAAAAGATTAAAGTGCTGGTAAGCGCCGATACCGGCGGCGTCGCCGTAGGGGCTTTGGAGATATATCATCAGCTAAAAGAGCTGATCGAGGAGCAAGGGTTGCTGGCAGATCTTGACTTGAGTCGGCAGAAGACAGGTATAGGCATTAAAAAAAGCGGTTGTTTCGGCTGTTTTGAGGGAGGGCCGCTGGTTAAGATTCTGCCGCACGATTATCTCTATCTGGAAGTTAAGAAAGAAGATTGTGCGGAGATAGTGCAAACCACGCTCATTGAGGGCAAGCCGATCGAGAGGCTGATGTTCAAGCGGGACGGTGTACTCTGTGCGGCCCAAGACGAGATACCGTATTACAAAAAACAGCTCAAGCTGGTACTGGAGAACTGCGGGAAGATTGACCCTGAATCAATAGAGGAATATATCGTCCGGGGGGGCTACAGGGGACTGGCCAAATGTATTTATGAAATGGTTCCTGAACAGATCTGCCGGGAGGTGCTGGATTCCAATTTAAGAGGGCGCGGCGGCGGCGGTTTTCCTACGGGCCGGAAATGGACCCAGGTGCTGGCCCAGAAGAGCGAGATCAAGTATGTGGTATGTAACGGCGATGAGGGTGACCCGGGAGCCTTTATGGACAGATGCATTATGGAGGGCGATCCGCACCTGGTGATCGAGGGAATGGCTATAGCGGGATATGCCACCCGCAGCGCCGAGGGGTATATCTATGTGCGAGCCGAATACCCGCTGGCGGTGCAGCGCCTGAAAATCGCCATCGAGCAGGCTGGCCGGTATGGATTCTTAGGTGAGGATATAATGGGTTCCGGGTTTAATTTCAATATAAAAATTGTCCG
>JAGXSR010000069.1 GCA_018333405.1 Dethiobacter sp.
CTTTACGGATTCAGGATAAAGCGCTGTGACAATTTTAATCTGAGCCGTTGTATCATTTAGAGATACATAGTGCAGAAGGCGCCAATTTAAGATGAGGAGAAGGAGGTTAGAGAAATGAGCATTCGTAAAACCAGGGGTTTTCTTTACACCATCGCCAAATTACTGGGGGATGTTTCTGCGGTATCCAGCGGCAGTCCTAAAAAAATGGCGAAAAGAGTCGGCAGAAGAGCCGCCGGCCGGGCAGCGGGGAAAGCGCTGCGGAAACTGTTTAAGTAGCTATTAATTCGGCATTTACTGACCTGGAAGGAGTCGATCATGAACCGAAAGCCATCAGCAAAACCTCGCAATCCCAACTTTTCTTCCGGTCCTTGTTCTAAATATCCCGGCTACAATCTGGAGGCGCTCAAAGACGCCCCGCTGGGCCGGTCTCATCGTAGCGAAATCGGCAAATCGAAACTGGCGGAGGTCATAGATAAAACCAAACAGCTGCTTAAAATTCCAGGCGGCTACCGGGTTGGCATTGTCCCGGCCTCTGACACCGGAGCTTTTGAGATGGCGATGTGGAATCTGTTAGGAGATCGTCCGGTGGATGTGATCTGTTTTGAATTCTTCGGCCAAACCTGGGCTGTTGATATTCAGAAACAGCTTAAACTTAAACAGGTTCGCCTTTTTTCGGCCGCCTACGGCTTGCTTCCCGATTTATCAGAAGTGAATTCTGAGCATGATCTGGTTTTTACCTGGAACGGAACTACCAGTGGAGTGAAAGTTCCCGGAGCTGATTTTATTCACGCTGAGCGCACAGGGCTGACTTTGTGCGACGCAACCTCGGCCGTATTTGCCATGGAGTTGCCATGGGATAAACTTGACGCCACCACCTTTTCCTGGCAGAAAGTGCTGGGGGGCGAAGCAGCCCATGGCATGCTTATTCTCTCTCCACGGGCCGTGGAGCGGCTTGAAAGCTATACCCCACCATGGCCAATGCCAAAAATATTCCAGCTAACGAAAGCAGGGAAGCTGATCGGGGAGATTTTCGAAGGCTCCACGATTAACACCCCATCTATGCTCTGCACTGAAGATTATCTGGCTGCGCTAAACTGGGCCGAATCTGTCGGCGGGATAGAGGGGCTGATCCGGCGCAGTGAAGCTAATCTTAAAGTTGTTGAAGCTTTCGTATCCGGGCGGGAATGGCTTGATTTTTTAGCAGCTGACCCGACCATTCGCTCCAATACCAGCGTCTGTTTAACAGTGGATTTGCCCCCGGAAAAAATAAAACAGATGGTCAAGCTTTTGGAAAGAGAGCAGGCAGCCTATGATATCAGTTCATACCGTGAGGCGCCCTACGGCCTGCGCTTCTGGTGCGGGGCTACTGTGGAGAAAGAAGATCTGGAACTGGCCATGACCTGGCTGGATTGGGCTTACCACGGGGTACAATAAAGCAATCAAATACTATTAACGCCAAAGCTTGTTATAATGGGCTTTGGATATCGCTAAAACTCAAAATATTCGAAGGAGGGTTATAACTATGGCAGATTTTGAAGCGATGGCGGGTGGTGTGATTGCCGGTGATTTTAACCGGGTGGCGGAGTTGACTAGGCAGGCTGTGGGTGAGGGGGTGGAGCCTGTTGAGATTATTGGTCAGGGTTTGATTAAGGGGATGAATGTGGTTGGGGCGCGTTTTAAGGCTGGTGAGATGTATGTGCCGGAGGTGATGATGGCGGCTCGGGCGATGAAGGCGGGGATGGAGATAGTGAAGCCTTTGATTGCGGAAAGTGATTTGCCTACGGCGGGCAAGGTGATTATAGGGACTGTGGCTGGGGATTTGCATGATATTGGCAAGAATTTGGTTGGGATGATGATGGAGAGTGCGGGGATGGATGTGGTTAATTTGGGGGTGGATATCAGTCCGGAGAAGTTTGCGCAGGCGGTGCGTGAGCATAAGCCCGACATAGTGGCATTGAGTGCCCTGTTGACTACGACCATGCTTTCGATGAAAGAGACTATTGAGGTTTTGCAGGAAGAGGGTTTGAGGGGTGCGGTGAAAGTGATTGTCGGCGGGGCGCCGGTGACCGGTGATTTTGCCGTGGAGATCGGAGCTGACGGCTGGGCGCCGGATGCAGCCTCAGCTAAAGACCTGGCCCTGGAACTGGCCGGCAAGAAATAATCTGGAGCTCTAAGCAGCAGAAAGGAGAGTGAGACAGTGGACAGATATGTCAGAGCGCGTTACCAGGTGAACCAGACCCCTTTATTTCAGATGCTCTCCGCAGATCAGTGCGGCGAAATTTACCTGGCGGCCCTGGAAATCCTGCAGAGAACAGGAGCTAAGGTTTATGATCGGCAATCCAGGGAGATCCTGGCAAAAGCAGGCTGCTGGGTGGAAGAGGAACTGGTCCGTTTTCCTGTAGGGTTAACCGAGTGGGCGGTCAAAAACGCCCCTTCCAAGATTGTTATTTACAACCGGGAGGGGCAGGTGGCAATGTCTCTGCAGGAGGGTAACACATACTACGGTCCGGGGCCGACCAATACCTACCACCGCGACCCGTATACCGGAGAAAGGAGAAAAGCGCTCCTTTCGGATACGGAAAATGTGGGCCGCGTCTGTGACGCCCTGCCCCATATCGATTATGCCATGGATTTGGGCACACCGACCGGAGTGACGAACACTCTGGCCGATCTCTACGCTTTCAGCGCGCTGGTTAAAAATACACGTAAGCCGATCGTCCATTGGGGTTTTGACATTGAGCAGTACCAGGATATTCTTGATATCGGGGTGGCCGTAGCCGGCGGTTTGGACAAGCTGCAGCAAAAACCTTTCTTCTGCCTCTACTCTGAGCCCAGCTCACCTCTGCTGCACTCCCGGGAGGCAATTGCCAAGGCGGTTTTTGCCGCTCAAAACAGGATTCCGATCGTCTACACTCCCTGTGTGATGCTGGGCGCCACTACGCCGGCCACCCTGGCCGGAACCATCGCCATGGGTGTGGCCGAAAGCCTGGTGGGAATTGTTGTTTCTCAGCTGATCCGCGAAGGGTCGCCGATTATTATGGGCGGTGTTTACGCGATCATGGATATGAAAACTACTGTTTTCAGCTACGGCAGCCCGGAATTCCATATCCTTCAGGCCGGCATTGCGGAAGTGGCTCGCTATATGGGCATTCCGGTATTCGGCACCGCCGGCTGCACCGATTCGCACACCATGGACGGCCAGGCGGCCGGAGAGGCGGCTATGAGCATCCTGATCGCCGCCCAGGCCGGGGCCAACCTGGTTCACGATGTGGGCTATACCGGTTCCGGCTCTTGCGGCTCCCTGGAGCAGCTGGTGCTGGGCGACGAGATTATCGGCATGGTGCGCCGTTTTATGCGCGGGATGGTCATTGATGACGAGACTCTGGCGCTGGATGTGGTGGATAAGGTCGGTCCGGGGGGGCATTTTCTCGGCGAAGATCATACGATGAAGCATTTTAAGAGTGAAACCTGGTTTCCCACCTTATTTAACCGGATGCGCTATCATGCCTGGAAAGAAGAGGCCAAGGGAAGCTCTATGGGCGAGCGGATCAAGGATAAGCTGCACGCTATATTAGCCAACCACCAGGCGCCGGCTTTACCCGGCGATGTTCTGCAAAAGATAGAGCAAATTATAATCAGGGCTGAAGAAAGAGAAGCGAGCAAAAAGAAGCGCCGGTAGCGTCTTGTTGCCAACACGAGGAAAGGAGTGATTTAGATCATGCCGAGAAGTAATTATAAAGCAAACGGCTCTGCTTCTCTGAAAGTGCTCACCGACAGCCAGATTAAGCGGTTAATTGCGGCGGCTATGGAGATCCTGGAGAGAACCGGAGTAGTATATCTTGATGACGAAGCCGTGGCCATCATGAAGAAAGCCGGCTGTTATGTAGACGGCAGGCGGGTGCGTATCCCCTTCAAGCTGGTGGAAAAAGCGCTGAGTACTGTGCCACGCAAAGTAACGCTGTGCAACAGCCGCAGCGGGAAAAGAGTTATGGAGATGGAGGGGGGTAACGCCTACTTCGGAACCGGTTCAGATACCCCTTTCTTTATCGATCCCTATACCCAAAACCGGATCCCCACCAGTAAAAAGACGGTGCAGATGGCGGCTAAGGTAATCGACGCCCTGCCCAACCTGGACTTTGTCATGTCCCTGGGGATTGTCCAGGATGTCCACCAACTGGTTTATGACCGGCACCAGTTTGAAGCGATGGTGCTGAACACCAGCAAGCCGATTGTCATTACCGCCATTGACGTGGCCGGCTACGGCGATATAATTGAAATGTGCGAGCTGATCGCCGGCGGGGAAGAAGAGCTGCGCAGAAATCCGTTCCTCACCCTCTACGCCGAACCGATCTCCCCACTGCAGCACCCGGGCGACTCGGCCCAGAAACTGATGCTGGCGGCGAAGAAATCGCTTCCTGTCGTCTACACTCCCTGCATCATGGCCGGGGGCACAGTGCCGGCGACCTTAGCCGGAGCGATGGCCACCGGTTTGTCTGAGAGCTTAAGCGGCCTGGTACTCAATCAGCAGACTAACGAGGGCAGCCCTTTTATTATGGGCGGTGTTTTTACGATTATGGATATGAAGACCACCATCTTCTCTTACGGGGCGCCTGAATTGGATATCATGTTGGCGGCGTTGGCCGATATCTCCAACTATCTGGATATCCCGATGTTCGGAACCTGCGGCTGCACCGATGCCAAGATCGTTGATGAGCAGGCTTTGATTGAAGGAGCGATTTCGATCCTGCTGACCGCTCAGGGCGGCGCCAACTTAAACCATGATGTTGGGTATATCGAACACGGCAACTGCGCTTCCCTGGAATATCTGACCATTTGCGACGATCTGATCGGCTACGCCCGCAAGATCGTCAACGGCATTGAGGTTACCCCGGAAACCCTGGCCCTGGAGGTCATAGATCGGGTCGGGCCGGGCGGAAACTTCCTTGCTGATGAGCACACTCTGCAGAACTTCAGGAAAGAGACCTGGTATCCCCGTCTTTTTGAGCGTAAATTTTTTGAAAACTGGGTCAGCGACGGCAAGAAAACCCTGTTTGAGCGGAGCAACGAACGGGTGATCGATATTCTGGAAAACTATGAGCCGGAGCTGTTGCCGCCCGATGTCCGGCAGAAGATGAGAGAGATCATCACCCGGGCGGAGAAGAAGATCGGGCTTTAACCGGAAAGCGGGGGCCGGACTTTAACTAATCTATTGGCGCCGCTTAATCCCGGTTTTCTCTCCGGGCGAGAAGAGGGCATAACTGGTCGCAGTCAGTCTGTGTCGGCAGTTCTGCCCGGTTTTTCGACCGATCAATCCCCTCTCCCCCCGCTGGGGGGAGAGGGTCAGG
>JAGXSR010000070.1 GCA_018333405.1 Dethiobacter sp.
CGGTGTTTATTGGATTGAGCTTAAACTGCGCCGGGGAGAGGGACCCCTGGAGCTGCTGCGCAATGGGAGCGCGGCCGGCGTATTGGATTCAGAGAATATAATTGTCTATGTCAACCCGGGAGATATTATTGAATTGCGGGGAGAGACGGACCGTGGGCAGCCGGCAGTAGTCGAGGTTGTTTCAACACGCGGCCTGATCTATCCCCGGGTCGGTTTTCAGGTGACGACATACGGCGATTATGAGCTGATTGGCTGGGCTGTTCCGGGAGACGGCGAGCAGTAGAACGAGGTGGCATGTGGTGGTCCGTGGAATCAGGGGTGCGGTGTCTATTGAGGCGAATACAACGGATGCAATCTTAAGCGCAACCAAAGAGCTTTTGATGCGTCTGGTTGAGGAGAACCAGGTTGCGACGGTGGACATTACCGCAGTTCATTTTTCCGCCACACCTGATTTAAACGCAGCTTTTCCCGCCCGGGCGGCGCGTCTGATGGGCTGGGAAAATGTACCGTTGTTCGGCCATCTGGAGATGGATGTTCCCGGTGCGCCGGCCCGTTGCATCCGGGTGCTGATGCTGGTGAACACCGACCTTAAGCAGGAACAGATTAAACATATTTATCTTGGTGAAACCCGTCGGTTGAGGGAGCTATAAACTTTTCTGCCGGCGCTTTTTTATGGATAAAAAAAGGGATTAGCAGATAAATCGCGAAAGGAACACTGTTATGCCCGATACATTCAAACGCAAAATCAAGGTAGCCATAGATGGACCGGCCGGCGCCGGCAAAAGCACAGTGGCCAGGGAGATTGCCCGCCGTCTGGGTTGCAGCTATTTGGATACAGGCGCCATGTACAGGGCGGTTACACTGAAGCTGATCCGTGAACGGGTCGCCTTAGCTGACCTGGAGCGGATCGAAGCGATCCTGATGCAAACCGGATTGGATTTAGAAAACGGCCAACGGGTTTTCCTGGATGGTGAAGATGTTACTCTGGAAATCAGGCAGCCTGCTGTGAGCAAACTGGTTTCCCCGGTAGCCGCTATCCCAGCCGTGAGGAGCCGTATGGTCGCTCTGCAGCGGGAAATAGCCTCTCGATCCACTAGCATTGTCATGGACGGGAGGGATATTGCGTCAAGGGTGATGCCTGATGCCGATTACAGCTTTTATTTAGATGCGACGCCGGAGGAGAGGGCAAGGCGGCGCCAAAAAGAGCTGATGGGTCAGGGTTTGGAGCTGTCCATAGACGAGGTGACCGCGGGAATAGAGGAGCGTGACCGTATCGACTCGGCAAGAGCGGACTCTCCGCTGGTGATTACACCCGGGGCGTTGGTGATTGACACCACCGAATTTACATTTAAAGAGGTTGTTGCGCTTCTCCTGGACGTGATCCGCGCTGAAAGCGGCTGCGCGCCCGATGCGGCCACTTCAATTTAGTTTTTTGACTTTTGAAAGGTGAGATAGCTGTTTGTTGTACAAACTGGTGCGTTTTGTTTTTACCTTTTATCTGAAAACGCTATACCGCTGGCGCATATACGGTATTGAGAATATCCCACAGCAAGGCCCTTTTATTATCTGTTCAAATCATATCAATTGGATCGATCCAGTGGTTGTAACCTGCTCTTTTCCCCGTACTATACGGGTGCATTTTATGGCCAAGGCGGAGCTGTTTCGCAACCCTTTTATTGCGTATTTCTTAAGAAAAGGCGGCGCCTACCCTGTAAACAGGCAGATTGCCGATCACAGCGCCATCCGGCGCTCTTTTCAGCTGTTGAAAGATAGTCAGGTGGTGGGTATGTTTCCCGAGGGCACTCGCAGCAAATTAGGGCAGCTGCAAAAGGCCCTGCATGGCGCGGCGCTCATTGCCAGCCGGGACTGTGTGCCCATTGTCGCGGTAGGCATTGAAGGTTCGTACCGTGCCGGCACGCCGCTGATAGTGCGTATCGGGAGACCATTTCGTCTTAAGCGTCTGGAATATGAATGCCGGGAGCAGAAAAAGGAGATTTTGGAGCAGATGAGTATTATAATCATGGATAATATCAGAAGTTTGCTCACCACTGGTGATAATGTTGTTCGAACCGATTAAGCCGGCGCCGGCGAAGGTTTTACGGGGGGGTCACTATTGAAGATCCGATTGGCCGGATATGCCGGGTTCTGTTCGGGTGTGACCACAGCGGTAGAGATGGTGCTGGCGGAATCCGGACGCGGTGCAAAGGTGAGCACCTTAGGCCCGCTGGTTCATAATGAGGCGGTAATGCAGCGGTTGCAGGAAAGCGGTATAGAAGTGGTCGAAAAGCCGGAAGCGGCTGTAGGCGGTGTATTGGTGATCCGCACACACGGCGTAGCCCCTGCGATCTTTGAGCGCTGCCGGGAACTTTCCGGCCTTAAGCTGCGCGATGCCACCTGTTTAAGGGTGCGGCGGGCACAGCGTCTGACTGAGGAGCTTTCCGCAAACCAGGTGCAAGTAGTGATATATGGCGATCCCCGTCATCCTGAGGTGGCAGGTTTGGTTGGATGGTCCGGCGGGCGGGCTAAAACGGTTACTTCTGTAGAAGAGTTGAACCGGATCGATGTTTATAACCGGTCAGCCCTGCTGGCCCAGACCACCGCCGACAGGATTGCCTTTAATCAAATAGCTTCCGCTTTTTTGACCCGATTTCATGGTGGACAGGTATATGATACCATCTGCCCGGAAACCGAACTTAGACAGAAAGAAGCCGCAAAGCTGGCCCGGACAGCGGACGTGGTGGTGGTGGTTGGCAGTAAATCCAGCGCCAACACAGCGGTGATGGTTGAAATCTGCAGTCGCTTGAAACCCACTTGCCGGGTGGCAGACGCAGGGGAGTTGGACTCTAAATTTTTAAATGGTTGCCGGAATGTTTTAGTTACAGCGGGAGCCTCAACCCCCCACTGGATGATAAAGGAGGTCGTGGAAAGTATGGAGAAGGAAGGGTTTGTAGCAGAGAGTGAAGGAAATTTTGATGAAGGGACTGATTTTCAGGCAGTCCAGGCTGGAGAACAAGTTGTAGGTAAAGTGGTCCGGGTTACGCCGGAGGAGGTTTATCTGGACATCGGTTCTAAAACCGAAGCCCTATTGCCTCGAAATGAAGTGTTTTTAAGCGAGGGGGAAACGCTGCCGGGATTGTTTAATGCCGGAGAAGCGATAGAGGTTACCGTGCTCAAGGTTGATGAGCAGGACCAGACTATCGTTTCCTATAAACGGCTGGCTAAAGAGAAAAGATGGCGGGAGTTGGAAAAGGCTGCCACTGAAAACCAGGTGGAAGAGGGAAGAGTGAAGCAAGTGGTGCCGGCGGGCATGGTCATCGAATTAGGGGCGGGGATCGAAGGCTTTATGCCCGGTTCTATGGTCGATCTGCGCTTTATACCGGATTTTAAGCATTTTTCCGGGGAAAAGATACAGTTTAAAGTAATTGAATACAACCGGGAAAAGGATAAGGTTATTCTTTCCCGGAAAAAGCTGCTGGAAGAAGAGTCGGCCCGAAACAAAGAATCGATCATCAACTCATTGAAGGTAGGATCAATAATACCGGGAGTGGTCAGACGTATAGCCGATTTCGGTGCTTTTGTGGATGTGGGCGGAATTGATGGACTGATCCATATATCCGAGCTAGCCTGGGAAAGAGTCGTACACACAAAAGATCTGCTCAAAGTCGGCGATAAAGTTGAAGTCAAGGTGCTGAAAGTAATTCCGGAGCATGAACGGGTGAGTTTGAGTTTGCGCCAGGCGCAGGCTGATCCTTGGTCCAAAGCGGCCGGAGAGTGGAAAGCCGGCCAGGTTTTGAAGGGCAGAATAACCCGCCTGGCTAATTTTGGCGCTTTTATCGAGCTAAAACAGGGAGTGGAAGGCCTGGTTCATATTTCCCAGATTGCCGATTATCATATCAAGCACCCCTCTGAAGTGCTGCGCGAAGGCGAAGAGGTAGCGGTTAAAATCCTGGAGATAAAAGCAGGATCAAAAAGGATCAGCCTTAGCGTCAAGGATGCGGGATTTATGGAACAGATCCAGGACATTAACGCCGGTAAAAGCGCTGATAATGGCAACGTGACTTTAGGCGATGTTTTCGGGAATCTGTTCGATCAGGAAAAAGACGATCGCAATCCTGTAGAAACGGCACAGGCAGAAAAAGAAGATGCGGCCGGAACCGGAAAAGATGACGGAGATCAAAGTTAATCCGTCCCGCCTGCGGCGTAAGGATGAGCACATTGATTTAAGCCTGCGGCAAAAACCGGGCCTGGCTGATTTTTCCGATATACATTTTGTGCACAACTGTTTGCCGGAAGAGAACCTGGATCGGGTGACCTTAGAGACGACCCTCATGGGGATGACTTTACGGTCTCCTCTTTTTATTAATGCCGTTACCGGAGGCACTGCCCGCGCTTGCCGGATTAATGCTGCCTTGGCTGAAACTGCCCGGGAATGCGGCTTACCTATGGCTTTAGGCTCGCAGATGGCCGCGCTGGAAGACCCCAGGGCCAGGGCGACCTTTGAAATTGTACGCAGAGTGAACCCCGGCGGGCTGATTTGGGCAAACTTAGGCGCCTATGCCACGCCGGAGATGGCCAGACAGGCGGTACGAATGGTGGGCGCCTCTGCCGTGCAGATCCACCTGAACGTGCCCCAAGAGCTGGTCATGGGAGAAGGGGACTGCCGCTTCCACGGCCGGCTGGATCGAATCCGGAAGGTGTTGGAGCATATACAAGTGCCGGTGATTGTGAAAGAGGTAGGTTTCGGTATTGCCCGGGAGCAGGCTTTATTATTGATGGCAGCCGGCGTGTCGGCGATCGATGTAGGCGGAAGGGGAGGCACAAATTTCGTATCCATCGAAAACCGCCGTGCCGGTGCAAAGATCTCACCGTGCCTATTGGACTGGGGAATTCCAACGGCCATCAGTTTGATCGAGTCCCTGGATGCGACTGGAGGGAAAATACCGGTTATCGCCGCCGGGGGTATGGGCTCCAGTCTGAATATCGCTAAAGCTTTGGCCTTAGGCGCTGAAGCAGTGGGAATCGCAGGATTGCCCGTTTATCTGCTGCTGAAAAGAGGAAGACAGGCGCTGATCCGGGAAATCAGAAAAATTGAACACGAACTGCGGCTGATTATGCTGATGACCGGCGCCGCTAACCTCGATGCTTTACGCCGAAAACCTCTGGTGATTACCGGGATTACCGCCGAGTGGCTGGAGCGCAGGGGCATAGATTATGGGGCATATGCCCGGCGGGGCTCAGGCGGAAATGATATTACCGGCAGGATGCCCCCGTCCCGGTAAACATTGTCGGTTACGGTAACGAACTTCTTTGTAGCGCCGCAGACATACACCTCAACACCGATACTGGTGTTGTTGATGTAGTATTTTGCCGGGTTGTACTTGAGGCCGCTGGCTTTGAACAGGATGCGCAAACCTTTTCCCGACGGACTTTTCTCCATGTAGCAGCCATCGAACAGGTCAACGATGGCTTTGCTGAGAGGACTTAAGGTTCCGTCTTCGTTGATGCAGTGGTCGATGTCGATAGCGGAGAAGTCTTTGAAGATACCAACCCCCAGGCTTTTATAACGGTTCACCACCTCGAGAGCGGCAGCATAATCGGTGAAGGTCTTTTCATATTTTAGCTGACAGCATCTACCACTGACCTGATAGGGAACCTTTGCAGGCTTCATTTGACCTTGGCGTTTCTCATACTTCCAATGGCAGAACTTGCCGTTTTCCCTCAGCTCTACTGGCAGACTGCCGTATTGCATTTTCTTTTTCACCCCTTCTCAAGGGCTGGTTTCATCCCCTCAATATTCACAGGACACTTTTGTCGTAGTTGAGCAACAAAAAGATCAATTTCTTTGAAAAATTTTGCCGCTCACTATATGCCAGGAGATCGAAACTAATCGGACGGGGTAGGGGTAAAATTTTCTGACCTCTGTCTATATGCGAAGAATTAAGAACCTTCGAATCCCCAAAACAAAAAAGCACCCGCAAGACGATGCGGATGCAAACATGAACAGACATTAAAAATAATGCGTTCTTAAAGTTAATTGTTATTTTATCGTATTAGCGATATAATTGGAATATACTTGCGGGAGGTGCAAGACCATGGCGATAAGCTACAACAAACTCTGGAAGCTGCTGATTGATAAGAATATGAAAAAGAAAGACCTGCAGCGTCTTTCCGGCGTCAGTTCGGCTACCATTACGAA
>JAGXSR010000071.1 GCA_018333405.1 Dethiobacter sp.
GGCTGATCCCCGGGGTGGGTGTCAAGCTTAAAACCTAAAGTATATTCCTCACCGGGCGCTATGCTGATCAGCCCCTCCTGCTGTTCAAAGAAGGGGGCCAGGTTGTCGCAAAAACGCCAGTTCAGGATAAGCAGGCGGTTGCCGGTATTGTTCACAACTAAAACCGAAGGGAAGTTTCTCTTGTTGCCGGCGGGATAAGTGCCAAAATCAAGGGTGATCTGGTCGGATACGGTTTGCGCCACGTGGAAGGCCGGACCCGGGTCTCCGGGGCTGTCGTTCGTTTTGCTGCTGCCGGGAATAAGCGCCAGGTTGTCGGCAAAGGTAGTGGCGCGGAAGGAGGCTTCAGTCTCAGCCCGGTCGGTAAAGTAGGCGCCGGTGGTCGGCAACAGCGGCAGACAGCAGAGCAGGGCAAGAACTGCTGCCGGACCCAATGCTTTGCAATACTTGTTTCGCGCTTCTTGCCGGCGCCTGTGGCGCTGCTGCTTCCTGTTCATCAGCCGTCCCTCCAGCTCTATCTGCTTTTTTTGTGCCTGAATAAGGGAAACATGACCTTTTTGCTTTCGTTATCCGGGCCGGTTTTGCCCTAAGGTTAGGCTCATCATCTCGGTTGTTTTCGACGGCTCTGCTTCCCAGGATCGGCTATCCCGCTTCTCCCCGGGTGCGGCTGTTTTCTCCAGCGCCTCGTCTATCAACAGGAGCATTTCCAACAGGCTCCTGAACGAGCAGGTTTTTTTTCCTTCCAGCCACTGAATGGTGCCCTGCCAGCAGCTGTCCTGCCGGAATTTGATCTGGATCAGAAATGATTGACCCTTGGCATGCCGCACATGGTTTGCTGCCTGACTTTGCGCCACTCTTTTGCCTCCTTAAGGGGAACGACTCATACTCTATAAATTTACAGCGCTATTTGTACAGCTGCTGCCTGACGGGGCTTCGCGGATTTGCGCTGTGCTGTTTTTTCACTCTGAGGTTACCTTATTTACCCTCTCTTCCCGCGCCGTCCGCCTTAAGGAGGCCCAGGCGGATGCCCCGACTACGCTTGCGGGCCATTTGATATACCAAAGCATAGCAACCGGCAGTGTCAGGCCGGGTACATGGTGATCACAGCCAAGTAACCGCTTTATGACAAACAAATATCAGATAAATGAGCGGTAAATTTCAAAACCGCGGATGTGTACAGGTCCGCGGTTTCAGGGGCAAGGGCAACAACTTGAGAAAAGGCGGGCATGACTTGGCCTATCTCCTCGTAGATGGAGGGGAATGGTATTTAACCGGCGGGGAAGATTGGAGGCAGTAAATCTACTCTGAAAGGGTTAAGGGCTGCAGCCGGCTTTTAAGCTGCAGATCCCGCTCTTTGAGGCTGGTGGCCAGGCGCTGCAGGATGCGTTGCCCCTGCTCCGGGGTGGTGTCCGGCAACAAGGCCATGTACTGCTGCTGGCCAAAGCGGCAGAGCACATCGCTTTTACGCAAGGTCTCCTGCAGAACATCCTGCAGAACATCCTGCAGGGCAGCCATGTCAGCCGTTCCTGCTTTTGCTGTGCTAAAGCTGAAGTCAAGGGAGGTTGCCGCAAACAGGGCCACCAGCCCGGGCCGGCTGTTTCTCTCCGCGCGGCGGCTTTCCAGGTTATAGATAATATGAAAAAACTCTGGTTCGCAAAAAAAAGCGCCGGCAGCCTGTTGCCTGCTTTGCATGACCTCTCGGAAAGCGGAAAAATCAAGGATGTTGCCGTTGTCGCCGTCGCGCTCCTGGATGAGGCGGAACATTCGTTTCATAGCCGGGGAAGGTTTCAGGCCCATTTCACGGTAAAAGATAGCCGTGACATTTTCATAATGCCACTTGGCTTGCGTCACTTTCCCCTCGTTCAGTAGCGCCTCCAGTAATATCAGGTGCAGCTCTTCCTCAAAATAGTCAATCAGCAATGCCTTGGTTATTTCCTCGATGATTTCCGTATGAGCGTGAGTCTTTTTCAGAAGCAAGGCCAGCTCGGCGACGCTTTGCAGGTACAGGCGGTGGTAATGGCCTCTTAAGGGAATCAGCCAGTCGCTATAAAGGCACTCAGGGAGCAAGTCGCCTTGATAAAGAGCCAGTCCTTGTCTGTACAGGGTCACCGCCTCCGGCGATAGGCCCTGTTTTGCGGCCTGGTGGGCCTGGCGGCAGCTGGATTCAAAAACAGATATATCCAGCCACAAATCCTGGTGACGGTTGAAGGTGTAGCCACCTTGGGCAAACTTTATTAAATCCACCCCTTCGCCAAGCAGACTGCGCAAGCGGTGGATCAGGGTGCGGATAACACTTTTGGCGTCGTCATAGGCATGGTCCGGCCATAACTGTTCGGCGATCACCTCCGGAAGCAGGATCCGGTCGTGGTTAACCAGCAAGTATTTAAACAGCTCCCATACTTTCCGCGAGCGCCCGTGCGATTCGGAGAGGAAAATCTCCCCTTTTTTTACCACAAAATGACCTAAAGTAAAGACTTTGAGCTGCTTACCGGTTGCTTCCGTCGGAAAAATCCCGGCCCCCATCATGCTCCTCCTAATCAACAGAAAACTTTGCCGGATGAAGCTTTACAAGGCATATGCTGCTTTGTCTAAACTATGGTGCGGCTTTGCTTAAGCTGACATCGTAAAAATGGCAATATATCGAATAATGCAGCATATTTTAGCCTGGCTGTCGCCCTGCGGAACTATGGCCCTTGGAAAATGTCTTGGGCCAGCGCAGCAGGCTGCTTTTAGCCTTAAACATTTTACACAGCTACCGGCTGGTGTATGCAAGCGCAGAGCTCCAACATTTAAAGAAGTGTACAAATTGATTCTACCATGGGGTAAATGTTCTGGCAAGAAAAATATAGCATTGGCAATTTATGGACACCCGGACGCCGCAACCGGTGATGGAAAAATTTTAAGAGCCAGAACCTGGCTTGATTTTCTATCAAAGGCGTCGCTGCTCCGGCTCCGGCGCCTCGATGATCTTCTCTATACCGGCGGCCAGATCGGCGGCGTTATTAAAAAGCCCGATTCGCACCTCTCTAATCACGCCCTGCCCATCGATTAAAAAAGTGGTGGGGATTCCTCTCACCTGGTACAGGTCAGCCACTTTTTGCTCTGTATCCAGTAAGAGGGCGTACGGTATCCCCTGCTGGTTTGCATATTCGCGTACAACCTGAGCACTTTCACCGAGGTTAACCCCCAGGATAATCAGCCCCTGATCGGCGAAATCGAAGTAAGCGTCTATCAGATCAGGCTTTTGCGCGCGGCAGGCGGAGCACCAGGTTGACCAGAAGTTAAGCAATACCGCCTTGCCTCTGAAATCACTGAGCGAAACGTTTTGCCCGGTCAAGGCATCGGGGATGGTAAAATCAGGGGCCGTGTTCCCCGCTTGCGGGCCGCTCCCGGTCTCGGAAGACCCGGGCGATTTATCCAGCAGCAGTATGCCGCCAACTGTCAGAGCCGGAATTAACACGATAGCCAGTAATATCAGCAAAAGCTTCCGTCGATTCATGCTTTAAAACCTCCTGCGGTTAAACTAAAATCATCTTACAGGAAAAACCAGGTGAGGCGATCAAATAACATAAGCGCGCCTGCCAAAATTAATACCAGCCCTGCCAGCAGGGAGAGCAGGGGGGTGTAGCGGCTGAATTGTCTCAGGCGCGAGCTGATTGCCCCGATCGCCAAACTAAAAAGGACAAAGGGAAGTCCCAGACCGGCTGAATAGCCGGCCAATAGATAAGCTCCCTGCCGGGCTGTTTCCGAACTGGCCGCCAGAGTCAGCACTCCTCCCAATACCGGCCCGATACAGGGAGTCCAGCCCAGAGAAAAGGCTGCCCCGATCATCAGGGAGCGGGTATAGCTGATTTTACTGGCGGAGGCAAAATTCAGACGTTTCTCAAAATTAAGCCAAGAGATTTGCCGACTGGCTAACATAAGTAACCCAAAGCAGATCATCAAGCCACCGGCCAACTTATGCAGCGTCTCCAGATGGGCGCCGACAGCAAAACCCGTGAGCCCGGCTGCCGCTCCCAGGGCGGTAAAGATTAAAGAAAACCCGGCTGTGAAGGCCAGGGTGTGGAAAAAAGGAGCGGCAAATCCCATCTTGGCTTTGCTGTCGAGCACTGAAGCTCCGGCCATGTTGGCCAGATATACCGGCGCCAGCGGCAGCACGCACGGAGATAAAAAGGAGATCACCCCGGCCCCAAAGGCGATGGCGAAAGAAATTTCAGACATAACCTAAGCTCAACTCCATCAGTCAGGCGCAACCGCCTATATTAGTATATCACAATATATTAATATAATAACATAGCCGGCTCTTCCGGTCAACTTTAAACTTTAGCGAGCTCTTTTTTCTTGGTTCTGGCTATGTCGACGTTATCCTTTTTTCGATCTCTTAAAGCCTCTACCGGGTGTGGATTGACCTCTGAGCGGTAATCTTCGCCTTTCTTCTGCTGATGCTGGTCGATTACCAAGTGGCTGGGAACCGATTTGATATCACGATTTACTTTTTCCTGATACCAGAAGAAAGTATGCTTCTCCGGCAGATCATTGACACTCAGCACATTTTCTCGGTCGGCGGTGAGCTCTGTCTGTTCCGCTAAAATTTTGCGCAGATAATCACGTGTGTCATGAAATTGAAGCAGCTTGGGAAATGTCCCGCCGGGAATAACCTGTTCCCACGGCTTGTTTTCGTATTGTTTCAGAAGCTCCGCTGCTTTGTGCAGCTGGGCTATTTCCTGTTGCAGATGCGTTTCCCAAATGGTTTTAAGGTGCGGATCAAGCTCATCCTGGTAAAAGGAGTAATAGAGATAGCACTCCATATACTCGTGCAACAGCAGCTTTTCCAGCCAAGTGGCAGTTGGATCCAGCAACGATCCATACTGGCTGACATGCTCCTCCTCAATTATGGCAATTTCCTGATACAGCCTGCGGCCCAGATCATTATAATAGGTGGGACCGATATTCATGTAAAAATTCATGGTCTGCTGCTCGCCGGCCGTAATAATCATGATATTGAGCTTGGTCCGAATATCGGCTGTTTTAAAGTCGATATATTTTCTGACCGTATCTTTCGGATGGCGGTGCTCGGCAATGGTGGGGCGTCCGGGAGTAATTTCCACATAATTTTTCACCAGCTTCTGCGAGGGGATGTTCTGGTCAAGGTCCAGCAGGTTAGCGTAGCGGTATAAATGGTCGAAGTCCTCCAATAGGGCAAAATCCAAAGTTTCCTTTACATAAAGATCCGGTTCATTCATGGCCAGCCACGCGGTCAGATCCACCGCCACATGCTCGTAGCCGATGGTGGTTTCCAGTTGTGTTTCGCCGATAGGCGACAGCCAGTTGATGCGCTTCTGCTGTAGCTGCTCAATGCGCCGGGAGACGGCCAGTTCTCGTCGCAGCTCTTGATGGGGACAATTGCGGTGGAACTGGTGAGAAAAGATCGCTGCCTCCACTTCAATGCCGTTCATCAGGATAACGCGGATCTTTGAGTACGGATCTACATTCTCTTTGGAGTAGGATTGAGGATATACTGTTTTCCAATCCATAAACGCGTCATCGAGCGGGATCGGTTTTTCGTCAAATGGGTTAAACATAGAGATTCTCCTTTGCCTTATCTTTAAAATCATTTTAAGTATCTCAATATCCTTAGAAATCTATTCGCCTGGGCGGGAACTTATTGCCGTATTGAGCTGTCAATATAAAATGGATGGATCATTATCCATAAACCGGCAAGGGAGAGTTTTTGATCAAACTTGGAATGGTTTGCGCAGGGGAAGCGCGTCCGCTGCCTGTCGTCCGGCGCGCAGATTCAGGTTTGGCAAAAAAGGGATATGTAATTTGTGGCAGAATATTTAACATACACCGTAAACCGGGGAAGGAGGGATAGGAGGCTTAAAGCAAACCCCCGTCTCCGGCTTTGCCGGCCATCAGTATCCAGCGCCGGTGGAAGGGTGAACCTTCACAGCCTTCCTAAGATAGGTAAGCGGCAATAATTTTTTAAGGAGGTCTAAAGTAATGGGTTCCTTTTTCAGAAGATTCGCCGCCGTTTTTTTATGCTTCGGTTTGCTTTTGCTGCCATTCGGATGGGGGGGGCGGGCCGGAGCGCAAAGTCTTTCTCCGCCGTTATTACGAATAGAATTATTCAAAGTAGAGCCGGTAGAAGGTAAACCGGAGTTCACGCTCACGCTGACCATCAAAAACAGCGGCGGAACTGAAGCAAAGGACGTCAGAGTTACCCTTGACGGAGGCGACAGGGTTTTCCCGGTCGGAGCCGGTAGCGTAAGGACAATTACAAGTATTGACGACGAGGACAGCGCCACAGTGAAATACCTGCTTGCCTCGCGCGGCGAGTTGGTAAACCACCCGATAGATATCGGGTTTGAGTATGCCGCCGCCGGAGAAGATTTTGAGAGCACAGAGCGCGTCTTTGTATCCTTTAATCAGGAGCCTGCGCTGAAGGTAACCGGGTTCAGCGCCGAACCCGGGAAAAACGAAGGTGAATTTGAGCTCGATTTGGTGCTTGAAAACAAAGGCCATTCACCGGCCGAAGCTATCTCCGTGCGCTTTACCGGCGACCAGGTGTTTCCGCTGGCCGGCAGCAACCTGGCGCTTATTCCCGATCTGGCCAAAGGCTCCTCATTCGAGCTGGAAATTATGATGCGCGCCGGGGCCCGAAGCGATACATACTCCATTCCGCTTGAAATTACCTACCGCTCCATGACCGGCGCGGAGCATAAAACAAACGAAACGATCGTACTCAGCGCTGGAGCAATCGGTATTGACGAAGCTGACGAGGAGAAGATGGGCACTCCCAGGGTGATGCTGGAAAGGCATACCCTCTCCACCGGCCAGGTGCTGGCCGGCGGCACATTCACGCTCACCTTATTTATAAAAAATAACGCCGACCGGGCGGTAGGCAACATGAAGATTTCGCTTGGCAATATACAGGTCGAAGGCGCGGCCGGCGGCGCAGGCGGGACGGTGTTTTCTCCTCTTGACGGAAGCAGCAGCAGCTTTTTTGTAAACAGTATTGCCGCCAACGGCAGGCTGGTCAAAACGGTAACCCTGTTTGTCGATCCCAACGCTACGGCGATGACCTATACCTTGCCGATCAACATTGAGTACGAGGATGCCCAGGGCAACCCCTTCAGTGTAAACGAAGCAGTCAATATACCCGTTCTGCAGGAGAGCGGTATACAGGTGCTGTCGGTGGATATACCTTTATATGCCATGGCGGGGCAAGCCGTGCCGGTAAGCATGGAGTTCGCCAATACCGGTAAAGTAGCGCTCAACAACGTGCTGGTGGCCATAGAGGGCGATTTCCCCAAAGAGAATGCCACCTACTTTATACCCCGGCTGGATATCGGCATAAGCGACTTTTTTCAGGGGATGATCATCCCGGATGTGGAAGGTCAATTGTCCGGCAACCTGGCCGTTACATTCCTCGACGCCCGCAATCAGGAGGTGCGCCTGGACCATCCGTTTACAATTGAAGTGCAGCCGATGAGCGATATGCCGGGCGATATGCCGGGCGTTCCCCTCCCGGGCGAGGAGCAGCCGGGCGGCGTTCCATG
>JAGXSR010000072.1 GCA_018333405.1 Dethiobacter sp.
GGCCTAGGGGGACCGAGCTTGAAATCTACTCATATCCGCACCTCCCTGTTCCGCGAAGGAAATAGCAGCGCTTCACAGGCAGGTTTCCTGGCTTCCGTTCATCTCTTGCACGCCCCCTTCCCCTGCCCATATCAGGCAGAGTGGTTTCGCGGCGTCAAGATCCCGGATACAGTGGCGGGACCGCGCAGGCCTTGCACCTGCTTCCCTTTTAACCCTTCAGGGCGCCTGTAAAGAATCCATTTATTCCACGATCATTTTACTATAGCCTTCACAGATTGGGCAAGGCTTTTTTTCAAAGACTTACTCGCTATGGGGCCATCTCGGGCGTATGCTTAACCGGGAAATCCTGTGGCCAACCCTTCCTTACTACCGCCCCGAAGCGGGATTCATGCCGGCCAGTTTTCTGACGATCTCTTTCTTGGACTCGATGTCATACTGAGAGGTGATGGCGATCTGCTCCATGATCGGGGAGCCGCCGCCATGATATGCGCCGTAGATCGACGACCCAGAGGATCCGGATAGCGCAAAGTCGGTAAAACCCAGCCAGAATTTGATCTGCTCCTCAATGGCTATTTTCGGATTACGCCGGATATACTTCTCCAGCAAGACTTTTGTTTCAGGGTTAATCAGGTCTTTTTCGTATGGGAAGGTGGCCGGCAGACCGCCGGCTATATTACACAAAATCTCGTGCTCATGGAAGACCGCCTCCCCGGAAAGGCACCGGCCCACGTTGGCGTAGATGGAATTTGGGATAAAGCTTCCAGGCCCGTAGGGGATAAAGCCCAGGCCCGGGATATAGACTTCCGCTTTGCCTAAGGCCGAGGCCGTATAGCCGGCGGAATAGCCCAGTTCGCCGGTCATGATTAACTTGGCCAGCATCTCGCGGACATGCGGAGTTTTCTCGATACCGTTTATCTCGGCAGCCAAAGCGGCCAGGCCGATCACAAAGTCCAACATGGCCGGCTTGCAGCCGGAATAGGAATGGCGATGAAAGAGCGCGAACAGCAGAGCAGCCACGCCTCCATGCTGGGTTTCCCCGCACAAAAAGACCCTCTCCCAGGGCACAAAACAATCCTCAAAGATGACATACGAGTCAGTGTAGCCATACTCAAAGCCGCGCGGAAAATGTTCGCGCTTGCGCGGGTTATGAAAATGGACCACCTGTTTGACCCCGTCGTAATCACCCGGAACGGCAAAAGATACGGCGTAGGCCGTCTCATTTTGCTTGAGAGCCCTGGTCGGCACGACCAGGATCTCATCGGCGATCGAGGCTTCGGAAATATGCACCTTGGAGCCGCGCACAATGATGCCGTCGCTTTTCTCTTCCACCACCCGCACATACATGTCGGGATCGGTCTGCTCAGACGGCCGCTTCAGCCGTTCTCCTTTAACATCGGTCTGCGCGCAGCAGCCGACCAGGTCTTCCTTCTGAAAACGAGCCAGCCAGCTCAGCCAGTTATCGTGGTAAGCGGTCTTGGCTGCAGCAGATTTTTGCGCTTCATAAGAGACAGCGTGAATGGCATTGGCGGCATCGATGCCCATGCACCGCTGGATACACTGCCCGACCTTATTGCACATAAAACGGGTCATATCCTGTTTCTTGTGCAGATCTTTGGCGTCCTGGTGAATATGATTAAAACGATTAATGGTTTCCCCGCTAAGGTGAGATACGGCGGTGCAGAGATCCTTGTTTGCCGGTTCCCAGGCCGCATCGAAAGTTAAACCCATGACGTTCAGCGCCCCTTGCTGGCGCTCATCCAGCCGATCAATTTTCTCTCCGCCGCTGTAAATGTTTTTTCTCATCTTGCCCAAACGTTCGATATACTGCTCCTTGGTACGCATACCCATTTAACCTCCCTTTAATTATAGTTAGTTACAGCATGGAAATAGATATGCTTTATTTTCCGTTCGGGAGCTAGGCCCCGATGTACGCTTTCCTGACCTGTTCATTATCGGACAGCTCTGCGCTGCTCCCCTCCAGGACCACTTTTCCGTTCTCGATTACATAGCCGCGCTGAGTAATATTCAGCGCCATGTGCGCGTTTTGCTCCGCCAGAAGGATGGTGGTACCCATTTCCACGTTAATCAGCGTGATAATCTCGGACACCTTTTCTACCATTAGCGGCGCCAAGCCCATAGAGGGTTCGTCTAGCATAAGCAGTTTCGGTTCGCTCATCAGCGCCCGGGCGATGGCCAGCATCTGCTGCTCTCCGCCGCTGAAAGTGCCGGCGGGCTGTTCCTTTCTCACTTTAAGCACGGGAAAAATTTCATAAACCTGTGACAATGTCCGCTGAACCCCAAGGCGATCGTTTCGTCTAGTGTAAGCACCTAAGATGAGGTTTTTATAAACGGAAAGTTGCGGGAAAAGCCTGCGTCCCTCGGGACAGAGGCATAGGCCGGCCCGCACAATCCGGTCCGGGGGCAGCTTTTCAATAGCGGCTCCCATAAATTGAATGCTCCCCTGAAAAGGTTTGAGCGCCCCGGCGATAGTGCGCATCAGGGTTGTTTTTCCCGCTCCGTTGCCCCCGATCAGTGAGACGAATTCCCCTTGCCTGACCTCTAAACAGACGCTGTTCACTGCCCGGTAACCGCCGATGCGGGTCGACACCTGCTCTAATTTAAGCAATTGACTTCCCTCCCAGGTAAGCTTCGATCACCACTTGGTTGCCGCTGATCTCCTGCGGTGTTCCTTCAGCTATCTTGCGGCCGTAGTTTAAGACAATAATGCGGTCAGCCAGGCCCATAACCATGCGCATCTTGTGCTCAATCAGGCAAATCGTGGTCCCCGCTTCCCTGACCTTGCGGATAAGCTCGATAATTTCGGCAGTTTCTTCCATATTGATCCCGGCTGTCGGCTCATCGAGCAGCAGCAGTCCCGGCTCGCTGGCCAGGGCAATGCCGATGGCCAGGCGTTTTTGGGCTTCCTGAGACAGGGTAGTCACAAAATCAAAAAACTTATCACCCAGCCCGATAATTCCCGAAAGCTCCAGCACTTTGCCCACTGTTTCGTCCCGCTCACGCCGCCAGCGGGCAGTACGAAACAGCGCGTCCCAGAAACCGGTCTTTGTATTTACCCTTCGGCCGATCGCCAGGTTATCCACTACCCGCAGCTGATCAAAAAGGGTGGTCGTTTGAAAGGTGCGTTTTATACCCAGAGCCGCCACCCGGTAAGGTTTATGAGCGGTGATCTCGTCTCCCTGGAACAGAACTTTGCCGGTAGTAGGGCGCAGCGTGCCGCTAATCAGGTTGAACAGAGTGCTTTTCCCGGATCCATTGGGGCCGATGATCGCCACAATCTCACCCTGGTTGACGTGAAAATCAACACCGTCCACCGCCTTCAGCCCTCCGAAATGTTTGCTTAAGGCTTCAACTTTCAGCAGCATGGCGCACACCATCCTTTCTGTGCCGGTAATAATCTGCCGTCCTGTTCCAAAGGCTGGTCAATCCACCCATCAAACCGCGCGGAAAATAGATTATCGATACGATAAGCAAAACACCGAATATTACCATCCGGTAAGGTCCGATGGCAAACAAGGCATCGACTATGAAAGGAACAGTAATGGCGCCGATGATCGGCCCGGCAAGTGTTGCCACTCCTCCTAAGATCAGATAGATGATCAGGTTAAAGGTGAGCACGTGATGAGTAATAAAGGGGCTTAAAGCGCCCAATTGCATGGCGTATAGACCACCGGCCAGTCCGGCAAAAAAGTTGGCCACCATAAAGGAGAGCAGTTTGTTGCGGAAAGTGTTTATTCCCACCGCTTCAGCCAGGTTTTCATTGTTGCGGATGGCCATAAAGCTGTAGCCTTGCAGGGAGAAAACTACGCGGTGCATCACCCATAAAGTTAACAGTAAAAAAAACAGAACCAGATAGTAGCGGGCAGCCGGCGAAGTGAAACTTATCTCCCCGGCCAGGGGAAGAGGAATCGGATTGGGGCGGGGAATTGCCGGCAGACCCATATGCCCCCCGGTTAAATCAGACCAGTTTCCGGCGATGATAAAGACGATTATGCCAAAGGCAAGTGTGCTGATGGCAAAATAAGCCCCTTTCGTTCTTAAAGTGGGCAGACCGATCAGAAAACCGATTGCCGCACAGAGAAACGACGCCAGCGGCAGAGCGATCCAAAATGATAGGCCGAGCCTGGTGGTCATTATACCCACGGCGTAAGCGCCGATGCCGAAAAAAGCGCCGTGGGCCAGGGAGGCCTGCCCGGTGTAGCCCAAGATCAAGTTCAGCCCGAGGGTGGCAATCGACCAGATGCCGCTTAAAATCAGCATGGTAAAAATAAGGCGGCTGGGCCCAAATAATGGGAACACCAGCGCTAATAAAAGCAGAAGAAAATAAAACCATTTTTTTCTTAAATATTCATGCATTCTCTACGCGGCCCCCTTTCCGAAAATCCCGGTAGGCTTGATCGCCAAAATCAGGATCAGCGCGCCAAAGGCAAAAACATCCTTATACTCAGAGGAGATGTAGCCGCCGCCCAGGGCTTCGATCAGGCCCAAAATGTAGCCGCCGATGATCGCACCGGGTATACTGCCCAGGCCGCCCAGGATAAAGATCACCATCGCTTTCATCACCAGCAAGGATCCCATCCCCGGAACAATGACAAAGATCGGCGCCACCAAAGAAGCCGCGGCGGCGGCTAAGGCACAGGCGATAGAGAAAGTAAGCGATGAAACGCGGTTTACGTTGATGCCCACCAAGGCTGCTCCCTCACGATCCTGCGCTGTGGCCTCCATAGTAAAACCGATAACAGTTTTCTTGATAAACAGCTGCAGCAAGGCGATCAGCACCACCGCCGCCAAAATGACAATCAGCCTCTGCTGGCTTACTGAAGCGCCGAACAGATAGATATGTTCCGGGTAAGGGTTGGGTATGCGGTGGCTATGCGGCCCCCAGATCACCGTTACCATGTGCTCGATAAAAAGCAAAATGCCGATGGCGGCGATAAAATTACTGATCTGGCTCTGTTCCCGCAGCGGCCGGAAAACAATCCTTTCCACCAATCCACCGATAAAAAACAGGACCACCATGGAGAGGATCAAGGCCGGCCAGTAACTGAAATTGTAGAGGGTGATCAGGAAAAAAGTAATATATGCTCCCAGCATGTAGAAATGCCCGTGGGCGAAGCTGGGGAGGCGCATGATCCCATAAATCATGGTCACCCCGAGAGCAACAAGGACATAGGTGCTCCCCAGCATGATCCCGTTGATGGTCTGTTGAAAAAACAATTCCATGGGCAATGTTCCCCCTAATTTTAAAAAAAAATATTATCCCATCCCCCTGGCTTTAGCGGGGGATGGGATATTTTATGCCGTATTTAGCGCGGCGGCGGGTACTGTACCCAAACAGGAATCACTTCACCATAGGTTTCTTTCGCCCAGGCGCTAAGCTCATCAAACTCCGCCTGGTTTTGGGGCCACCAGTAGATGGTGATTGGCGGCTGGTAGGCGCCGTCTTGAATCATGGCAATCGAGCCTACCGCGTGCAACCGCCCGGCGTCGGTGATGCCATGAAATTCATAGGGAAACTCTGTTCCATATACTGGCAACACTCCGTTGATTGCGGCGCGAATGGCAAAGATATCGTCCACGCTACCGGCGGCTTCCATCGCTTTTGCCAATATATAGGTGCTGGTATATTGGATCGCCGCCTCCCAGGTGACAATGGTCGCTTTGCCCTGTTCCACAAAGCGCTCATTATATCTTTGAGTAAACTCAGGGATAGTCGGATAAATTGAATGCTCCACGGCCACCACCGCAATAGTATTATCCAGGATTTCCATGGCGTTTTCGCCCAGCGCCGCCGCTACCCAGTCAATCTTGGCCTGATCCAGAAAGACGAATCCACCCTCGAAACCAAGTTCCCGAGCTTGCTCGGCTACCAGCATGGTCCCCTTGGAAGGGCCGCCGATCAGCATAAATTCCGGATTGGTAGCCATAGCCGCGGTGATCTGAGTGGAAAAATCGGTATCGGCGTAATAGCTTCCTTTGCCATCGTAGGTTATTGTGCCGCCCATAGCCTGCCAGTACTGGGCAAAAGTCCTCGACCAGGCCTGGCCGTAAGCGCCGCTGTCGACGACAATCGCACACCTTCTCCAGCCCTGCTCCATGGCTTTGCGGGCCTTAGTCTCCACATAGCCGAGAAACGGCGGCGGCAGCCAGACCGCCAGCTCGTTGGCATGCTGATACTCCACCAGCGGCACGCTGGTATAGGCCATGATTAAGAACTCACGCCCCGCTTCCCGGTTAATTTCCAGCATCGGCAGAGTGCAAGTGTAGACCATGTTAAAGATGGCAATGGCCCCGTCTCTGTCCAGCAAACGATCCACATTGGTCATCGTTACTGTCGGGTCAGCCATGTCATCGTAATAGGCTACCCTGAGATTGTAAACCTGTCCGTTTATTACAATTCCACCGGCGGCGTTGATATCTTCGACTGCCATAATTATACCGTTTAAGCCGTCCTGCCCGTATTCGGCAGCCGGACCGCTCAACGGGCCGCTGTAGCCGATAACCACTTCTCCGGCAGGGGCAACTTCCTCTTCCTCCTCCTGCTCGGCGGGGGGACAACCGGCGGCCATAACCGCAGCCAGCAGGCAGGCCGGCAAAAGCAATAAATTTTTGCTAAACCGCTTCAAATGAGTAAGCCTCCTTCATTTAATCTGTCTTCCGAATCCCTCTTCGAAATTATGAGCGTTGACGACTGAAAACCGGGTTGTTTAGAAAACCTCCTTCCATATCTATACGGCGCACATCAAAAACATGATCAGTATAAATAATTGCAAATGTTGTGCCATTTTAAACTATTTCTTTATTCTTCATCTAACTGGGGAAAGCTGTTTTCCAGAAATGGTGATACATTTCACCACTTTTGCCTGGAGAAGTCCCGGTATACGCTGCTGATACAGCCTAAACGCCCTTTGGCAGGCGGTGATATTTGGCACCACTTACCAAAGGATACAGATTAGCACGAACTTGCCGAATATTATAATATTTATACGTTTTTTTAAAGGAATTAATGCCGGCCGAGCAGAATATAGCTGCTAAACTGATGCAATCAGGAGGCTATGATATGTACGTTCATCTGATCATGTCGACCGATGTGATTACTATTGCCGAGGACGCCACCCTTGAAGAGGCGATTAACCTGTGCACCGGGCGCCGGATCAGCGGGATGCCGGTTTTAAACCGGGAAAATAAAGTGACCGGCGTTATCTCCGAAAAAGATATCCTCGCCTTTACCATACAGGAGAAGATCGTCCCCTTTACCAGGTTGGCCGCTTTAACCGGGCAAAACCCCGATCTGAAAGAAATGGACCTGCTTCGCAACAGCATGGATAAGCTTGCGCAAACTCCGGTTAGGCACGTTATGACCTCCGATGTGATCACGATTACAGAAGAAACTTTAATCGCCGAAGCGGCCCGAATCATGAACCGGCACAAAGTCAACCGTATCCCGGTGGTCGATAAAGAGAATAAGCTCAAAGGCATCGTCACCAGGGCCGACCTGATCTCTTATCTTGCCGAAAAAGAAGAGAATCTTCGGTGATGAACAGAAACTAAGATGATAATGCAACAAGGAGGCGGGGAACGTTCTGGAGGAGCCGCTTAAGCGACTGAAAGAAAACGGCATTGAAACCCTGGCTGACCTGATCAAGATACTGCAACAATCATATGACGGCATCATCCTCACCGATACTGCCGGACGGGTAATTCTGGCCAATGACGCGGCGGTTCAGCGTTTGGCCAATATTTATTCCGGAACCATCGTCGGTAAAACACCCAGAGAATTGATGAACTCAGGGATTATCCTGGAAGAAACCAAAGCCAAAATCCAATATGGGGAGAATCAGAGCGCCGTCCTGATTACCCATAAGCTTAAAAGCGGGGTGGAGGTGTTGATCACCAGCGTGCCGGTAAAGCATGACAACGGTGATCTGTGGTGTTTTATCGCCAATTTCCGGGAGATAACCGATCTGACCAATTTAAGAAAAGAGCTGGAGGAGAGCAGGACTCAAACCCAGTCCTACTTATCCGAGCTAGTCGAGCTGCGGAACCGGTTGCTGAAAGCAAATCAGGTGATCGCCCGCAGCATACCGATGCGCAAGATCATGGAGAAGTTGGTTAAAATATCAACCGCGGATGTCAATATATACCTGCACGGAGAATCCGGGGTGGGCAAAGAAGTTGTGGCCAAGCTTGTCCACGCGATGAGCCATCGCAAAGAAGGACCGTTTATCCAGATTAATTGCGGCGCGATCCCGGAAAACTTACTGGAGTCTGAACTTTTCGGCTACGAGAAAGGCGCCTTCACGGGCGCCAGCCGCCTAGGCAAACCGGGCATTTTGGAAATGGCTCAAAGGGGAACAGTGCTGTTGGATGAGATCGGTGACCTGCCGTTAAACCTGCAGGTTAAGCTTTTAAAGGCCATACAAAACCGGGAATTCTACCGGGTCGGCGGAGTAAAACCGGTGAAGATGGATATCCGTATTATCAGCGCCACGAATAAAGATCTGGAGGAGATGGTTAAACAGGGTAGATTTCGTGAAGATCTTTTCTACCGGATCAATGTGATCCCCATTTTTATACCTCCCCTGAGGGAGCGTCGTGATGATATACTTCCTCTGACTTATCATTTTCTGCAAAAATTTAATAAAAAATACAGCTACGATCGAATTCTCGCTCCTGAAGTCTGCCGGAACCTGGAGCAGTATGACTGGCCGGGCAACGTGCGGGAGCTGGAAAACATGATTGAGCAGATGGTGGTCATGAGTGAAGAAAGACAGATCCGCGCTTACCATCTGCCTCTGCATATCCTTCATCACCCGGACGGCGATCTGTCCGGTGAACTAAAGACCCTTAAGCAAGCGGTGGCGCAAATGGAGAAAAAAATGATCGCTGAGGCAATCAAGAGATGCGGCTCTATACGCAAAGCCGCGGAAATTTTAGGTGTCGACCATTCCACCCTGGTAAAAAAACAGCAGAAATATAGCAACTTAACCGGCTGAACAGGCCGTTGAACTGCCTGAGTTTAACACTTGATACCACGCTATATTCCGATAAAAGGTATATCCCGGCTTTACCAGCGAGCCTAAAATGGCGGACGATCATACAAATAAGCTTGCTGGAAAGCTCCTCTGCCATTTATCCCGGAGAACGGCTGCACTTCGATCTAATTATTATTACCGCTACCTTTTTCCTTAAAAAAAGTGCCCAATTTTAAAGGCTTTTTAGGGCCTCAACGGGCAAATTGGGCTGAAGGCATAATACAACCGGTTCCAAACAGCTTGCTCCGGGCGTCCATATTAGATCAGATCCGCAAAGATTTCCGCGCCGCCAGTCCGATTGCCGCAACCGGAAAATGCGGCAGATATTCCCCGACCGGCTCAGCGGTTATACCGTTAACACGCAATACTCACGTGCTATGCTCCGTTCATCTGCCCTTCCATTCAGGCGGTCTTTTTTCGACAAAAGCCTTCGGTCCTTCAACAAAATCTTCCGATTGATACATGGCCTGCTGCCCCGGAAACATGCTATCTATTGCCTCCCGCAAGGTCAGATCCAACCCTTTAACCGTTGCTTCCTTAGCGGCGCGGATACTTAAAGGGGCGCCAAGGAGAATTTCCGCGGCTGCCTTCTCGGCGGCTGAAATCAGCTCGGCCGGCGGAACAATTTCCGCGACGAGCCCGTATTGCATAGCCTGCTGCGCCGTGATTCTTTTTGCGGTCATAATCATATACTGCGCCAGGTGGTAGGGTATCTGCCGGGGCAGACGATGCACGCCGCCTGCTCCCGGGATCAGTCCGACGCGCGTTTCAGGCAATCCAAAGCCGGCGTTTTCAGAGGCGATAATGATGTCGCAGGCCAGGGCAATTTCAAACCCGCCGCCCAGAGCCAAACCGTTCACTGCCGCTATGAACGGTTTGTAGCAGTCCAGCCGCGAGGTTATCCCGGCAAACCCGCCTTTTACCTCTTTCATGATCTCGCGCATCTTCTCCGGACCGTGTACGGCTTGAAATTTCAAGTCGTTTCCCGCGGAAAAGGCTCTGTCTCCCGCGCCGGTAATAATACACACCCACTGCTGCGGATCGGCATCAAAATCATTGAAGGCGCGGTCCATCTCCACGCTGACCAGTGGGCTGACCGAATTCATGACCTCGGGCCGGTTGATCGTCACCGTAGTGACATGGCCCTTTTTCTCTACTTTGATCAATTCATAGTTCATAGTTTTACTCCTTGCCCGACAGATTATTTTTTATAACTGTACCAGCCTTCGCCGGTCTTCTGACCGAACTTGCCTTCGGTAACCTTTCTCACCACGCTCGGCGTCGGCAGATCTGCGCGATCACCGGACTCGTAAAAATGACTCATGCCGATATCGTAAGCCAGATCGATGCCGGTTAGATCCATCAGGCGAAATGGACCCATCGGATGACCGGCGCCATACACACACGCTTTATCGATATCTTCAATCGAGGCTACTCCCATTTCCAGCATCCACTGTGCTTCCTTCGAAATGGCGGCAAAAATACGGTTTAAGACAAATCCGTCAACTTCCTTTTTGATCAAAATAGGTATTTTATCGATCTTTAAGCAAAAGTCCATCATGCACTGCGCGGTTTGATCAGAGACATGAGGCCCCTGGACGACTTCAACCAGTTTCATGACCAGGGCCGGATTGAAAAAATGAAGATTACAGACCTGCGCGGGCCGCTTTGTGACATCGGCAATCCGTGAGCTGACGATATAAGAGCTGTTAGTGGCCAGGATGGCTTCCGGTGGCGCAAATTTATCCAGATCAATAAATACTTTTCGTTTCAGGTCGACTCGCTCCAGCACGGCTTCAATAACCAGATCGGCATCTTTAACCGCTTCTTGCAGATCGCCTGTAAAAGAGATTAAACTTTTGGCCTTTTTGGCCTCCTCTTCCGTAAGCTTACCCTTCTGTACGCGGCCAGGCAGGTAGCCGTCAACAAACTGTTGCGCTTTTTCCAAAACAGCCGGAATAACATCTGTTCCTACCGTTTTAAAACCGTACAGTGCGCACTGCAGGGCAATCTGGTGACCCATATTGCCCGCTCCGACAACACAAACATTTTTTACCTCATCAATTCTCATCTTTTGCTCTCCTCCTCTATTTTTTTCGAACAGCCAAAACCAACCTCGCGCACTGAGATTTTCGTGATCAGAACCGGAGATTCTCTATGACTGTGGCTACGCCAAGTCCGCCGCCGCAGCAGGAGCTGAAAAAGCCGTATTTCCCCCCCCTGCGAATCAGTTCTTTCATGGTTAAAAGACAAATCCGGGCTCCGGAAGCGCCGTTCGGATGGCCGTAAGCGATGGCGCCCCCATTCGGATTCCAATTTCTCTCCAGATCAATCTTCTCACCCGTCTGACGTTCAAGCTCCTTGATCACGGCTAAATTCTGCACGGCAAAAGCCTCGTTGCATTCCATCACCTCTATATCCGCAAGCTTTAAGCCGGCGCGCATTAAGGCCTGGGGGATCGCGTATGCCGGTGCGATGCCCATGATCTTAGGATCTACGCCAATGTCGCCGCCGCTTAACCATTTGGCTAGCGGCGCATACCCAAGTTCAAGCGCTTTTTCTTTGCTCATCATCAGCACAAAAGCAGCCCCGTCGTTGCGCCCGGAGGCGTTTCCGGCCGTCACTGTCCCATTCGGAATAAATGCCGGCGGCAGAGCGGCAAGGGCTTCCAGGGAGGTTTCGCGGGGAT
>JAGXSR010000073.1 GCA_018333405.1 Dethiobacter sp.
TCATTAATCCCAAAATTTATAGCTAAACCTTTTTCATACTCTAAATCTGTAACCACATCAGACCAGTGTCCGGTAACCGGAGGCACATTCTTTAAGCTATCCAAATCTTTGACTTTAACATATTTTGCCACAATGCTCACCTTCCTTAATCTTTGTTTTTAAATTTTACCAATAGACAGATCAACTCGTTTGGCACAACACATTACATGCTTAAAATACCTTTTTCCTGCGCCACTGTTTAGGCCGGTCACTGGGAAACATCAAACCGCTCGCATCAACGCCTAAATTAACAAACATTTTGGCAAGCACAATAGCGCTGCTGTATCCTTCCAGTACCGGCACTTCCCAACCCATTTGACGCAAGCGTTTCTCAAGAAACGACTGAAGCCAAAAGACATCAGAGCAGCCTAGCGTAATAACCTCGGCGCCATCTTCTTCAATAGCAGCAACTGCTTCTATAACGGCCCGCTCCACAGCTTCTGAGCGCTCACCTCTCAAAGCCTTATCCCGTTCCAGATCAATTGTATTATCATCCTCAAAACCAGGTCTTGCGTGATAAAAGTTGATATTGCGGATGGATCCACATCTTTCGGTAAACCGATGTCGAACCACTAAATCATAATAGAACATGTTGTGAACCTCGGTAAAATCGATAATGCTAAATTTATTTCCCAACATGGACGCAATATGCATCTGAGAAAAGGCACAGGAGGTTACAGGAATTTTGAATTGCCGGCCGATCTCCCTGGATTCCATAAAGCCTGGTTCACCGCCGCCGAGCAATATGATGGCATTATATTTGCCGCTCGCACAAGCCTCTCGGACAATCGGCAGTCGGGCTGCCGCTACGTAGGCAAATTCTTCCCGGGTTTCTACCGCCCAGTCCCCATATGGCGCCGTTGGCCCTCCGTGAAAATCCCACTCAACATCGTCTAAAAGATGCCTGATGTTAAGATACTCCATACGTAACCTTTGCTCTTTGGTAAGTTCCGCGCTGTGATATCTGTCTACATGCTTGCCTCCTTTAGGCAATTCGAACGGTTGTATAAATAAAAACCTGTATTTTTTATCATCTGTCATCATGTCTGCCTCCTTTATTTGGACAAAGTGCTGAAAAGCGTTTTCGCGTTAAAATGGCGCTGCGCCTCTGCACCAGGATCCGGACAGATGCCCGATTAAATAAAAGTGTTCACCTTCTCTTATCGGTCGTAAGAGCCAGTTATCAGAGCGGCAAAGTTTCTTTAAACCTTTCGTTCATCGCTGTAAAGTTTTCAAAGTGCTTACTCCAGGCATTCTGGGCTTCCGGCTGCCAACTTTCATCATACCAACTATGACCGGGTATCCTCGTTTTTGCACTATAAACCAAAAGATATTTATCTATGCACGCTTCATGGAGAGTATACGCTGGAATATGGATCACTGAACCATGACCTGCGCTCAACCATTCGGTTTCAGCTACAGGACCTTGGATTTTATTCAGATCAAAGTGCGTTGTCTCTGCACCCACACTGTTCACTGCACTGCCAAAACGTACATTCATTGTTCCTTCAACAATGATAAACATCTGCTCTTCCGGATGGTAATGAAAATTTGCCCCGGCCTTACCATCCGGGCGAATACAGCTAACATCGTCACTGAACTCAACACGTTGTAAAAGCAGCATATTGCCATACATACTTTTACCTCTCGCGATTGAGTAGCCCGGGGTGATCATAGACTCCTCAATGGCATCCCATTTAACAATACCGCCATTATTAAGGTAAACCTTGTCCCAAGGAACTGTTTCTTTAAACTTATCATTCATTATCCTGAAGTTTTCAAAATGCTTTTCCCAGGCGTCTTTAGCGCCGGGTTGCCAGCTTTGATCATACCAGCTATGTCCGGGAATTCTGGATTTCAGACTATAAGCTAAACCATATCTATTTTCCCAATACACTTCGTGAAGAGTATATGCCGGGATGCGGCATACTTCTCCCGGACTTGCACTCTGCCATTCGCCTGGAGATATCGGAACCGCAGCTTCGTCAAGGTTGATATGTGTAGTTTCACTTCCGACATCTTTTACCGACCCACCAAATCTGGCTTTCATTGTCCCCTTAAGAATAATAAATATCTGCTCTTCCGGATGATAGTGAAAGGCCGCGCCTATATTCCCGTCTGCGCGCCCTTGGCAATGAGCAACTCCTTCATCAAATTCTACGCGCTGCAAAAGAAGCATATTGCCGATTATGCTTTTCCCTTTTGTAATCGAATAGCCCGGAGTGATCATAGTTTCCTTAATCTCTTCCCATTTGTAAATTGCCATATATATAACCTCCTTTAGTAAATTGCCTGATTTTCGTTATCCAGCTATATCTTTATCTACACTGGATCGTTTTTTTATGCTGCCGTAAACCAGCTTCGCAATAACTATAATCGTAACAAGATTGAAGAATAGCGGTATAGGGCGCGTGAAGAATATCGCCAATGACCCTCTGCTTAACAGCAAGCTCTGAGCAAATGATGTCTCCATGAGACTTCCTAAGATCAACGCAATAACCAGCGGCGCTACCGGAATATCACTTTTCTTCATGATATAACCCAAAAATCCAAAAATCATCATTAATAGAACATCAAAGGTGCTGTTTCTTACAGCAAACGCGCCGACAATAGCCATGGCCAATATTCCCGGAATAAGCACTGCTTTTGATATAAAGGCAATCTTAGAAAATAAAGGTATCAACAGATAGCCCATCGCAAAAAATATAATGTTACCCAAAAGCATGGCCAGAAGTATAGCGTATACAATTGGGCCTTGTGTTTCAAAAAGCAAAGGCCCTGGTCTTAAACCTTGAGCTATAAATGCCCCTAACAGAACGGCCGTAACGGTATCTCCCGGAATACCTAGTGCCAGCATGGGAACCATAGCCGGACCGTTAACGGCGTTGTTCCCTGATTCGGCCGCGGCCACACCCTCAAGAGAACCCTTGCCAAAAAGTTCAGGATTTTTAGAACGCTGTTTAGCAAAGCCGTAACTAAGAAAACAGGCAATGGGTTGTCCTAGACCAGGCAATATGCCAATCCACGTACCTATGATTGATCCTATCCCCATAGCCGGTAAACAGGATTTAAACTCCGGCCAACTAACCCTGTCCCCTCCGGCCACAAGTTTAAATTCTTTTTTCTCCCTCTTCTCAAAGCGGCTTTCTATTTGTATCAAAATTTCCGCCATAGCAAACAGGCCGATAAGAACAGGCACAAGGCCCAAACCGCCTTCTAAGCCGCTTATGCCAAAAGTAAAACGACGGGCGCCGAGAATGGGATCGAGGCCGACAGTGCTTAAAAACAGCCCGACTGCCGCAGCAAATATACCTTTTGTTATTGAACCACCCGAAAGATTGGCTATAATCGTTAAGCTAAAAAGTAATACGGCAAAGTATTCCGGAGGGCCAAACAAAAGCGCCACACTCGCTAAAAGCCCAACCACGAAGAGTAAAACCAGATTACCAAAAGTTTCACCAACCAGTGAGGCATAAAGGGCCATTTTTAACGATTTGCCTGCCTTACCCTGTAAGGCTAAAGGATAACCGTCCAGAACTGTAGCAGCTGCGGCGGCAGTTCCGGGAGTTGAAATCAATATTGCCGTGATGCTGCCTCC